>NZ_JBQKDD010000040.1:0-332 GCF_052122015.1 Collinsella sp. LCP19S3_A6 | reverse complement strand
ATCGTCTGTTCCATCTCTCGCCCCCTTAACTTGCATCCGCGACACACGCGGATGAAGAGGCGTTAAGAACAGGCTTCTCGCTCGCAACTAGGCGCAGTCGCAAAAGTACAGATTTTCGTATCTTTCGATGGAACTCATTATACGAATAAATCCAGACCGTTTTCCCAGATTGCGCAAATTGCGGCGAGAGCGGACACATCTCCATACCCCACTACAAAAACCTGTACCTTTTTGCGCAACAAAAAAGCCGCTCTAACCTGCGGCTCTTCTTCTATAGACAACAAAAAAGGCGACCGCCCGCGAGGACGATCGCCTTTGTTAATTCTTGTATT
>NZ_JBQKDD010000039.1:0-358 GCF_052122015.1 Collinsella sp. LCP19S3_A6 | reverse complement strand
TATCTCATACCGCGGCACAGCGTGTTCCACTGTGCTCGCGATCAGATGCTCCTCACTCATCAATGAGTGAATTCCTCTTGTTTGGATCGGATGAATGATTGCTATCATTCTCTGTTTAGATCGCAGAAAAGAATCGAGTCTGGAAGAATGATCTTCCATCTCTCTCCTATCGCTATGCGGCTCTCAAGGTACGCGGGTGCGACCCCGGGGACCGGGTGCTGCGGGGACGTATCCTGGCCAGACATCCACCGGACGGGCTCCTGCCCTCCATTCGAGTTAAAGTGTTCTCTCTCTAAGAATGTGTCTCCCTAGAAAGGAGGTGATCCAGCCGCACCTTCCGGTACGGCTACCTTGTTAC
>NZ_JBQKDD010000038.1:0-370 GCF_052122015.1 Collinsella sp. LCP19S3_A6 | reverse complement strand
CTACAGGGGGTCCGGCGCGAAGCCGAACTTCAGCGAGATCGCGAGGAGGCACGGCATGGACCGGCACACGGTCGCCAAGTACTGGCGGGAGGGCGAGTCCGCCGCCGACGGGAGGTCCGCGAGGGGCAGCGCCTTCGACCCGCTCGAGGAGGTGATCCGCGCGAAGGCCCAGCTGCCCGGGATGACCAAGATGGCCGTGTACGCGTTCCTGCGCGAGGGCCGCGGGGAGGGGCTGCCCGGGTACGGCGCCTTCACCGCGTGGTGCCGGGCCCGCGACGTGCCCTTCGGGGGCGCGGGCGGCCGCGAGCCGCACCCGCGGTTCGAGACGCCCCCGGGCAGGCAGCTGCAGTTCGACTGGAAGGAGGGCATG
>NZ_JBQKDD010000037.1:0-378 GCF_052122015.1 Collinsella sp. LCP19S3_A6 | reverse complement strand
CTACCGCTGGCCCGGCTGGATCTCGATCTGCGAGGGGCACGGCCTCGCCAGGAGCATGTCCGCCAAGGGCTGCAGCCCGGACAACGCGGCGATGGAGGGCTTCTTCGGCCTTGTTAGCGTCAATCTATTTTTCACCAGTTTCGCTAAACAGGCGCGCCGTTCGCGCAAAGGCGGTTTCACCGGTTGCGCTAACGTATTTTCACCGATTCCGGTCACGGCTCGACGGGACCGTCCCTCGGCAGGTCCTTCAGCCTGTAGGACCTGCCGGTTATCTTGACCAGGTGGCAGTGGTGGCACACCCTGTCCGCGATCGCGCTCGCCGCCACGTCGTCCCCGAACACCCTGCCCCAGCCGCTGATCCCCACGTTGGTGGTGATG
>NZ_JBQKDD010000036.1:0-454 GCF_052122015.1 Collinsella sp. LCP19S3_A6 | reverse complement strand
CGGGACTGCGGACAAAAAGTTGGACCGTTGAGGTCCGGAACGGAGTCCGCATGGCATACAGTAGGAGAATGGTGGAGAGGGCCAGGGCGCTTCGCGGCGCCGGGCTCACCGTCATGGAGATAACCGAGATACTCGGCGGGCCCGGCAAGACGTCCGTCTGGCGCTGGATCAGGGACGTGCGCAAGCCCGCGGGAAGGGCCGGTGGAGGAATGGACCTGCCGCGACTCGTCGGGGACGGCCCCGACTACCCCGACATCGACCCGGAGGACAAGGACGCCCTGATCGAGCGGCTCAGGCTCGAGAACGCGGTGCTGAGGGCGGTGCAGGACGTTTTAAAAGCCGAGAGCCTCGACGGGATGTCGAACAGGGAGAAGACCCTGGTGATAGACCGCCTGAGGCCGTGCGGGAAGTGGTCCTTGAGAGAACTCACGAGTTCCTTGGGGATATCAAAGAG
>NZ_JBQKDD010000035.1:0-458 GCF_052122015.1 Collinsella sp. LCP19S3_A6 | reverse complement strand
GTAAGGGCTACCGCACGGGCCGATACTCAAAGCCCATTGTGGCATCCCGAGCCCGCGAAAAGAAGCTGCGCCGCGGGGGAGGCGACCCAAATGGCTTTCTCATATCGTCTTACATCTAATTGCCCGCTGATACCGCGCCTGTCCTGTACGCTGATAGCGCAACGCTCCAATCGTCAAGACTTTGTTTTCCGCAAGCCATTTTTGGATTTCGCACATACGCACGCCGCTAACAAACATAGCGAAAACCTGTTTGACAATCGGCGCGGTTTCCGGGTCGGGTATAAGGTGGTGGCGGTTGTTCGGGTCTGGGATATAGCCGTATGGATATTCCCCGTTGACGCGCTCGCCTTTTAATATGAGAAAGCCATTGTCAATAGGCGTGTTTGTTCGAGCCCGGTTTTAAACCGGGCTTTTTCGTTTCCCGTCGGGAGGGCCCGCGCACGCTGCACGTTTAGTCG
>NZ_JBQKDD010000034.1:0-539 GCF_052122015.1 Collinsella sp. LCP19S3_A6 | reverse complement strand
GATGACGCGGAAACGGCCCCTCCCGGGGCCGTTTCAGTTCCAGATCGTTGTTTTCGCCCGCTGAGCTGGGCCTATGCCGGAATCTCTCCCACAGAAACCACCGAAGAGCCAAGTTTTTTGTGGACGACGGATTTTCCGGCGTGAGTTTTGAGCGCGAGGGGCTGCAAGCGATGTTGCAGGAAGTGGAAGCCGGACGAGTGGCGACGGTCATTACCAAAGACCTTTCCCGTCTTGGCAGAAACTATCTGAAAACGGGCGAACTCATAGAGATTGTATTTCCCGAAAACGGAGTACGCTATATCGCGATCAACGACGGAGTTGACACAGCGCGGGAGGATAACGAGTTTACCCCCTTGCGGAACTGGTTTAACGAGTTTTACGCCCGCGACACAAGCAAGAAAATCCGCGCAGTTAAACAGGCACAGGCGCAAGACGATATGAGAAAGCCATTTGGGTCGCCTCCCCCGCGGCGCAGCTTCTTTTCGCGGGCTCGGGATGCCACAATGGGCTTTGAGTATCGGCCCGTGCGGTAGCCCTTA
>NZ_JBQKDD010000033.1:0-563 GCF_052122015.1 Collinsella sp. LCP19S3_A6 | reverse complement strand
GATTATCGCAGCTTGCCGCGTCCTTCATCGGCTCCCTGTGCCAAGGCATCCGCCGTGCGCCCGTGGTATCTTGCGGGACCGCTCCGGGCCCGCGGGATATCCACGTGTCGCTAATATAGATTAATCGATATCATGAATAGCGCTCTCATGTCGCAATTCGGGTATCTCATACCGCGGCACAGCGTGTTCCACTGTGCTCGCGATCAGATGCTCCTCACTCATCAATGAGTGAATTCCTCTTGTTTGGATCGGATGAATGATTGCTATCATTCTTGATTTAATCGCAGAAAAGAATCGAGTCTGGAAGAGGATACTCTTCCATCTCTCTCCTATCGCTATGCGGCTCTCAAGGTACGCGGGTGCGACCCCGGGGACCGGGTGCTGCGGGGACTTCATCCGTGGCGGGACATCTACCGGACGGGCTCCTGCCCTCCATTCGAGTTAAAGTGTTCTCTCTCTAAGAATGTGTCTCCCTAGAAAGGAGGTGATCCAGCCGCACCTTCCGGTACGGCTACCTTGTTACGACTTCACCCCCCTCACCCTCCACACCTTCGGCGCCTCCC
>NZ_JBQKDD010000032.1:0-585 GCF_052122015.1 Collinsella sp. LCP19S3_A6 | reverse complement strand
TGGTGCCGGGCCCGCGACGTGCCCTTCGGGGGCGCGGGCGGCCGCGAGCCGCACCCGCGGTTCGAGACGCCCCCGGGCAGGCAGCTGCAGTTCGACTGGAAGGAGGGCATGAGGCTCGTCGACTCGGAGGGCGAGGTCTTCGATTTCAGCGTGTTCACCGCGACGCTCGGCTACTCCCGGAAGCACCGCTTCATACCGGTCAGGAGCCGCACGCTCGACGACCTGCTGTCCTGCCTGCTCGCCACCTTCACCCGCCTCGGCGGCGTCCCGGAGGAGTGCATCACGGACAACATGTCGTGCCTGGTGACCGTCTCTGGCCGCAGGAGGACCAGGCAGGAGAGGGCGTGGCGGTTCGCGCGGGAGGCCGGCTTCGAGCTCAGGCTCTGCGCGCCGCGCTCGCCGCAGACCAAGGGCAAGGACGAGTCGGCCAACCGCTTCCTGAACCGCCTGCTCGCCTACGGCGGCGAGTTCACCGGGTGGGGCGGCCTAGTCGAGGCGGTGGCCCGGGTCGAGGCCCAGGCAAACTCTGAGCCGAACCGCACCACCGGCCTGCCGCCCGACGCGCTGTTCATGCGGGAGAAGGAG
>NZ_JBQKDD010000031.1:0-687 GCF_052122015.1 Collinsella sp. LCP19S3_A6 | reverse complement strand
GTACTGCGGGGCCAGCCCGTGGGAGGCCAGGGCGCCGCTGACCGGTGGACGGCACCGAGCCGTGCGCTTGGACTGAGAAGGGGGAGGCCTCGCGGCCTCCCCCTTTTTCGTATTTGTATCGAGCTATGACTCTTGGTGGTCAATCTCTATATTCTGACGTCGCAATAGCCTATGGAAAGCCCCGATCCTATGCGAGGCCTATCGCAGGACTCATTCTTTACAGCCCCTTATTTATGACGTTCCCGTCGCTGGTTTCGTATTTATTGGATGAATCCGTCAATTTAAATTACAAAAACCTTCTCTCGTTTTACGTTATTCGGCTGAGATTGCACGCCACTGGGGCCCCGCCACTGTCTGGTGGGGCCCCAGTGGCGTGCAACGGCGCTATAAGGGGAAACCGTTGCAATCCATCCCTTAGCTGCTGTTCAATTCTGTTTTGGGAATATACCAATACGTCTACATCAGATAGCAAGAACACCGAGCTCATATAGTCTGTCTGAGATTTATGATTGCCGATCAGACCCTGTCGGATTCCAGGGCCCTCTGGTTCATTTGTGAACAAAATATGGAGTGCGGGATTCCCGCCCCGCGGGCCCCTCCGGTCTGGCAATATATCTCCTTGCCGCGCGGCCCGGTCGGACCGGGAACCAGCGCAGGCGTGCACCTTGAGAACCGGATACTGCGAGG
>NZ_JBQKDD010000030.1:0-744 GCF_052122015.1 Collinsella sp. LCP19S3_A6 | reverse complement strand
GAGCCTCGACGGGATGTCGAACAGGGAGAAGACCCTGGTGATAGACCGCCTGAGGCCGTGCGGGAAGTGGTCCTTGAGAGAACTCACGAGTTCCTTGGGGATATCAAAGAGCTCCTATGAGTACCAGCGCCGCGCGATCGCGAGGCCCGACCGGCGCGCGCCCCTGCGCGCGCTCGTGCGCAGGATCTTCACCGAGGACGGCGAGGGGGCGCGGGGGTACCGCTTCGTGACGGCGCGCCTGCGCGAGCTCGACGAGCCCGTGCGCGCCTCGGAGAAGGTCGTCCTCCGCATCATGCGCGAGGAGGGCCTGGTCCCCAGGTGGATGAGGAGGAAGAGGAGGCCCTACAGCTCCTATGCGGGCGAGCCGACGCCGGCCCCGCCGAACCTCGTGCGCCGCGACTTCCGCTCGGCCCTGCCGAACTTCCTGTGGCTCACCGACATCACCGAGTTCAGGCTGCCCTCCGGCAGGAGGGTCTACCTGTCGGCCATCAGGGACTGCTTCGACTCCTCGGTCGTGGCGTGGAGGGCCGGCGAGAGACCGGACGCCGCGCTCGCCAACTCGACGCTCGAGGACGCCTGCGCGCTGCTCGCGCCCGGCGAGCGCCCCGTCATCCACTCCGACCGCGGCGGCCACTACCGCTGGCCCGGCTGGATCTCGATCTGCGAGGGGCACGGCCTCGCCAGGAGCATGTCCGCCAAGGGCTGCAGCCCGGACAACGCGGCGATGGAGGGCTTCTTCGGCCT
>NZ_JBQKDD010000029.1:0-879 GCF_052122015.1 Collinsella sp. LCP19S3_A6 | reverse complement strand
GACCACGGCCGCCGCGCCGGACCCCGCCGCGCCGGCCGTGGTCGCGGCCCACGCCGCCAGCAAGGGCCGGTACGGCTCGCGCAAGATAAAGGCGTCGCTCGAGAGGTCGGGCGTCACCGTCAGCCGGCGCCGGGTCTGCCGCATCATGAGGGAGAACGGCCTGGTCAGCGCATACGGCAGGAAGAGGTTCAAGGTGCACCCCGGGGCGGTCAACGAGGCCGACGTGCCCAACGTCGTCGCGCGCGGCTTCGGCGGCAGGGCGCCGCGCACCCATATATGCAGCGACCTGACCTACGTGCGCGTCGGGGCCTCGTGGAACTACGTCTGCCTGCTCGTCGACCTCTACAACAGGGAGATCGTCGGCCACTCCGCCGGGCCCAGGAAGGACGCCCGGCTGGTCAAGTCGGCGTTCGCGACGCTCTCCTTCCCCATCTCGGACATCGAGGTCTTCCACACGGACCGCGGCAGCGAGTTCGACAACGCCGAGATCGACCTGATGCTCGAGGCCTTCGGCATTGAGAGGTCGCTGTCGGCCAAGGGCTGCCCCTACGACAACGCCGTCGACGAGTCGACCAACAGGATACTGAAGGCCGAGCTCGTCCACCGCGAGACGTTCGGCACGACGCGCGAGCTCCGGGCCAAGCTCTCGGACTACGTGCACTGGTACAACAACTTCAGGATCCACTCGACGCTGGGTTACATGTCTCCGGTCGAGTTCAGGGAGGCGGGGCTGTCCCTCCCGGAATCGTCCAAATAGGTGTTGCCAATCCACGCTGTGCCACTCGACGCGGGCGAGCTCGGAGACCGCCGAGGCGGTGCAGCGGACCGCCAGCCACGCCACCCAGTCCTCGAAGTCGCGCGTGAAGCGCGCCCCGTGCC
>NZ_JBQKDD010000028.1:0-919 GCF_052122015.1 Collinsella sp. LCP19S3_A6 | reverse complement strand
TCCTCGTCCCGTCGGCGTTGCGCTCGTCCCAGACGTGGCCCAGCCTGATCAGGAACATGTTGAGGCGCTGCCTGGCGCGGCGGCACTCCGCCGTGGCGTCGTCGAGGGCGCGGTCGAGGTCCCGGGCGGCCTCGACGGCCGCATCGGGCAGCGGGACCTCCACGATGTTGTGGGTGGCGAGCATGCGGGCGATGAACTCGGCGTCGCGCCGGTCGTTCTTGCGGCGCGCGTCCGCCGCCGGCCTCTGCATCTTGGAGACGGCGGCCACGGCGCAGTCGAGGCCGAGCGCGCGCAGCTCGCGCGCCATGTGGAAGCCGGTGGGGCCGCTCTCGTAGCAGGCCCTGGGCTCCTCGAACCCGAGGGCCCACTCCGCGATCTCGGCGGCGTCCGTCCCGAAGTCACGGTGCACCACCTCGCCGGTGAAGGGGTTGAACGCCGCGGCGGCGACCGATCGCGCGTGGACGTCCAGGCCGATGGAGGTAACATGGGGCATGGGAAGCCTCCTCCCCGCAGGTGCGGTAAGGGCTACCGCACGGGCCGATACTCAAAGCCCATTGTGGCATCCCGAGCCCGCGAAAAGAAGCTGCGCCGCGGGGGAGGCGACCCAAATGGCTTTCTCATATCGTCTTGGAAGCCATGCACGGATTCGAACCTCGGTCGAGGCGCGAGCAGCATAATCATCACATCGTAAAATTTTTTCAAATTGTCGCTTGACCCGTCGGGGCCTCGCGTGCATAATAATCCGTGCGTTGCGGCGTTACCTCAGCTGGATAGAGGGTCTGACTACGAATCAGAACGTCATAGGTTCGAATCCTATACGCCGCACCAATTGACTTTAAAGCTCCCGGCAACGGGGGCTTTTCTTTTTTGGAAGCCATGCATGGATTCGAACCTCGGTCGAGGCGCGAGCGTAAAGAAA
>NZ_JBQKDD010000027.1:0-945 GCF_052122015.1 Collinsella sp. LCP19S3_A6 | reverse complement strand
TAGCGCGTCGATATCAGCTGGAACAGCAGGTCCGCGCCCGCGCTGCCGACGTCGAGGTAGCCGAGCTCGTCGATGATCAGCAGCCTCGAGTGGGCGTAGTACCTGAGCCTCTTCTTGAGGATGCCGCGCGACGAGGCGTCCTCCAGGTCCTCGACGAGCCGGGCGCAGTCCACGAACCTGACCTCGCGCCCCGCCCTGACCGCCTCGATGCCCAGCGCGACGGCGAGGTGCGTCTTGCCCACGCCGGGGCTCCCCACGAACAGGACGTTCTCGGCCCGCTCGACGAACCTCAGGGTCGCGAGCTCCTCGATCTCGGCGCGCGGGACCGACGGCTGGAAGTCCCAGTCGAAGTCCGCCAGCCCCTTGACGTAGGGGAACCCCGACGACCGTATGCGCTGGCTGGTGATCCTGACCTCCCGGGCGGCGACCTCGACGCGCGTCATCTCCTCGAGGGCGGAGGCGAAGCCCCGCTCGCCCGCGGCGACCATCCTCACGTAGTCGGGCAGGGACGCCGCCATCTCGTGCAGCCCGAGCGCGGAGAGGTTCGCCTGCGCCCTGATCGAGGGGCTGCCCTCCGCGACGGCGCCCATCACGCCCCTCCGAGCGAGTCGAGCAGCGCGAGGTTGGCGCGCGCGGCCTCGGCGATGTCCGCGTCGGCCAGGCCCCGCTTCCCCTCGAGGGCCTGCCCGTAGTGGTCGGGGTCGTAGTTGATGGGCCTCGACGGCCCGGACGCGGCGTCGTGGACGGCGACCTCCTCGCCGGCCATCCTCACCACGACCTGGCCGCCGGGCATCGCCACGACGCTCACGCGCCGGCCGATGCAGCGCCTGGGCACGGACCACTCCCTGCCGGCGGCCCTGACGAGCATGGTCGGCGGGACGGTCTGGACGCTCACGTCGCCCACCATCGACTCGAGGAGACGGAGGTTCCCGATGGGCCGCAGGC
>NZ_JBQKDD010000025.1:0-1355 GCF_052122015.1 Collinsella sp. LCP19S3_A6 | reverse complement strand
GGCTTATAGGACAAAATGTGTGTCCACGTTGGGGGCATCGGCGCAGGTCGATGCCCCTTTTTCAGCCGTTTAAATTCCGTGCCCGCTTTTAACCGCTCGGACAGAATGTGTGTCCGGTTGCCTATCGTTACCGCAGGTAGATAACCTTTTCCGGAACCGTTAAATACCCTTTCGGAAGAGGTGCCCATGAAGGCCGTTTATTGCCCCTACTGCGGCGGTCGGACCAAGCGCAACGGCAGGACCTCATCGGGGTCCCAGCGGTGGAGGTGCACGGCCTGCGGCGCGTCGACGACGGTGAGGTACGACGACACGGCGACGAGGCTGGACGAGTTCCTCGGGTGGCTCCTCTCCAAGGACTCCCAGGCGGCGATGCCGGGCGGCGGGCGGTCCTTCAGGCGCAGGACGGCCGAGTTCTGGGAGGTCTGGCCCATGCCCGTCCCCGACGGCGAGCTGCACCGCGTGCTCTACGTCGACGGGATCTGGATCGCGCGCGACCTCGTGGTGCTCATATGCTGCAGCGGCGAGAGGGTGGTCTCCTGGTACATGGCAAGGTCGGAGAACTCGAGGGCGTGGTCGGCCCTCATGGCGCCGATCCCGGCGCCCGAGGTGGTCGTCACCGACGGCGGGAGCGGGTTCGCCAAGGCCGTGCGCGAGACCTGGCCGCGCACCAGGGTCCAGAGATGCACCTTCCACGCCTTCTCGCAGGTCAAGCGCTACACGACGACGCGGCCGAAGCTCCAGGCGGGGCGCGAGCTCTACCTCATCGCGCGCGACCTCATGGGAATCGAGACGCTGCACCAGGCCGAGCTCTGGGTCGAGCGCTACCTCGACTGGTGCGGGTTCTGGGCCGACTTCCTGGAGGACAGAACCGTGGTGGACGGCAGGAGGGTCTACACCCACGAGAGGCTGAGGCGGGCGCGCTCGTCGCTGTCGTCGCTGGTGTCGGCGGGGACGCTGTTCACCTACCTCGACCCCGCCCTGGCCAAGGCCGGCCCGCTGCCGTCGACCAACAACATGATCGAGGGAGGGGTGAACTCGCAGCTGAGGGCCGTCCTGCGCAACCACCGGGGGCTGACGTCGGTCAAGCGCGTGAAGGCGGTGTTCTGGTGGTGCCACGCGCACTCGGGGGACGCGAGGACGGCGCGCGAGAAGCTCGCCACGATGCCGACCGACGCGGACATCGACTTCCTGTTCAGCGTCTACTCCGCCTCGCCGTCGCGCGAGGACGGAGGGCCGGAATGGGGCGACAGGGCCGTGTGGGAGGACCTCCACCACAGGGACCCGTACCCGTTCTGGCTGGATTAATGGATGGAAACGGATGTTCTATCGGGACACACATTTTGTCCTATAGGCCG
>NZ_JBQKDD010000024.1:0-1387 GCF_052122015.1 Collinsella sp. LCP19S3_A6 | reverse complement strand
CGGTGAGCCCGGCGCCGCGAAGCGCCCTGGCCCTCTCCACCATTCTCCTACTGTATGCCATGCGGACTCCGTTCCGGACCTCAACGGTCCAACTTTTTGTCCGCAGTCCCGACCTCCACCACAGGGGCCCGTACCCGTTCTGGCTGGATTAATGGATGGAAACGGATGTTCTATCGGGACACACATTTTGTCCTATAGGCCCAAAAGGACAAGCAAAACCGCCCTGCTGAACGACAAATTCAGCAGGGCGGTTTTTTGCTTGTCTTATTTGTTTTTCCGCCAGGGGATATGGAAGAGAGCCAGGTGGAGAATCGCTTTTTACTCAAGATTATTTTGCCTGATAGTCGATGCGGCAACTAGAATTCCTGAAAGAAAATGTCCGCGTCGATCAATATGCTTTTGATATCTGCGAAGGCAGCATTGATTGCCTCAGCTGAAGCTTCGTTGGTTTTTACTTCAATTGTCATAAACGAAGTCCTGTCATCAATCGCATCATTCGTAATGATAATCGCTTCTCCTGGTTCCCCCGTGAACTCCGATTTAGCGCCAGGACCCATGACCGTTGTCTTCGTGTTGCTGACGACAACACCCGCATCGTTAAGACGCTTCAGCGCCAAAGATTTGATTTGATGATCCCTCTCGTAGTTGAAAGGACTAGAGAAAAGCATCTTGTAAGTGTATGTGGGCGATTTCTTCTTGCCAAATCCAAATAATCCCATGTTGTTACCTCATTTCGGGTGCGTGCTGGTTCTCTACGCAAGGCACCATTTGCTGAACTCGCTCATTGCGTCATTCAGTGAGGAATAAGGACCGTATTTGGATCTGCCGTCCATGACATAGACCCAGAACGTAACTCCATTGCCCTCAATCCAACAATGTCCGTAACTGCCGTGTCCATCCTTGTAGATAGGCATGGAACAACTCCTCTTCTCTTGGCGAAAAAATGCAGTTACATTTTAAGCTACAAGCAAAAGGAGTGCAAACGCTCACCAGGTGTTTCAATCTCGTTCAGCTCTTCGTGCAAGGTCGCACACTTTTTCTTCAATTGTACGTGCGCACGCTTCGAACGCCCCATCTCAACCTTCGGCCTTCTCTACACTTCAAGTGGCACAAACTGGAAGGTGGTGCAATCCACCAAACCGCGATCCATGCGAAAACACGTTGCCACATTAATGTTCACCATCTGTATTGCCCGCACGGCCGGAATACCACACGCAACAGCAACACGCAAAATGCGATCCAAATGCCCCTCTTCCACAATGGTGTACGGATGCAAGGGGACTGCGGACGATTTCTTGGACCGTTACGCGGCCCTTCCCAGCGCGGCGCGGAACTCGGCCGGCGTGCGGCCGCCGAGCGCATCGCTGCGCCTCTCCGTATTGTATCG
>NZ_JBQKDD010000022.1:0-1651 GCF_052122015.1 Collinsella sp. LCP19S3_A6 | reverse complement strand
GCGACACGTGGATATCCCGCGGGCCCGGAGCGGTCCCGCAAGATACCACGGGCGCACGGCGGATGCCTTGGCACAGGGAGCCGATGAAGGACGCGGCAAGCTGCGATAATCCCCGGCGAGGAGCACACATCCTTCGACCCGGGGGTCTCCGAATGGGCGAACCCATCCGTAGAGGTACGGATATCCCCGGCCTGAACGCATAGGGCCGGGGAGGACAACCCGGGGAACTGAAACATCTAAGTACCCGGAGGAGAGGAAATCAATCTCGAGACTCCCCGAGTAGCGGCGAGCGAAAGGGGACCGATGGCCAAACCGTCGAGCGGGCGTACCCGGCAGGGGTTCCGCCGGCGGGGTTGCAGGGCCGCGCATCCGGGGGCTGCCGCCCCCGGGCGCAGGTCCGGCTGGGGAGCGGAACGGCATGGGAGGGCCGGCCGCAGCGGGTGACAGCCCCGTACGCGAACCCAGACCGGACGGCGCGACGCGGTCCCTGAGTAGGGCCGGGCACGTGAAACCCGGTCCGAACCTGGGTGGACCACCATCCAAGCCTGAGTACTACCCTGTGACCGATAGCGCACCAGTACCGTGAGGGAAAGGTGAAAAGCACCCCGGGAGGGGAGTGAAACAGTACCTGAAACCGTGCGCCCACGAGCAGTCGGAGCACCTTTATGGTGTGACGGCGTGCCTTTTGTAGAATGAGCCAGCGAGTCGCTGGCGCGGGGCGAGGTTAACCGAAAGGGAGCCGGAGCGAAAGCGAGCCTTAACAGGGCGACTTGAGTCCCGCGCCGCGGACGCGAAGCCGGGTGAGCTATCCGTGGGCAGGCTGAAGCGGGGGTAAGACCCCGTGGAGGGCCGAACGCACGTCGGTTGAAAACGGCGGCGATGACCTGCGGATAGGGGTGAAAGGCCAATCAAACCCGGAGATATCTCGTTCTCCCCGAAATAGCTTTAGGGCTAGCGTCGCGCGTTCACCGCCGGAGGTAGAGCACCGGATGGACGAGGGGGCTTCGCCGCCTACCGAATCCAACCGAACTCCGAATGCCGGCGGCCCAGAGCGCGGCAGTCAGAGCATGTGGGCTAAGCTGTGTGCTCGAGAGGGAAACAGCCCGGACCGCCCGCTAAGGTCCCCAAGTTCCAGCCGAGTGGCAAAGGATGTGCGTCCGCCCAGACAACCAGGATGTTGGCTTAGAAGCAGCCATGCATTCAAAGAGTGCGTAACAGCTCACTGGTCGAGTGGACATGCGCCGACAATACACGGGGCTAAGCTGGACACCGAAGCGGCGGGATTTTATCTATAGAATCGGTAGGGGAGCTTCCCATGGGCGGAGAAGCCGGAGGGCGACCGACGGTGGAGCGCATGGGAGTGAGAATGCTGGCATGAGTAGCGAGAGACGAGAGAGTAACTCGTCCGCCGTGAACCCGAGGTTTCCTGGGCAAGGCTAATCCTCCCAGGGTCAGTCGGGGGCTAAGGCGAGGCCGGCAGGCGTAGCCGACGCGCAGCAGGCAGACATTCCTGCACCGCGCACGCGGCGCTACGACCGACGGGGCGACGGATGGGGGTGGCTCGGCGGGGTTCTGGACGTCCCCGTGATGGAGCGCGGCCCGCGGACCAGGGAAATCCGGTCCGCATCGAGGGCGAGGCTCCGGACGAAGC
>NZ_JBQKDD010000021.1:0-2295 GCF_052122015.1 Collinsella sp. LCP19S3_A6 | reverse complement strand
GAAAAACGAATCCAAGTCAGACCATTTCAAATGGTTCGATGTCTGCCCGGATGCGACACATCTGGTGTGTCCATCCTCGCAGTATCCGGTTCTCAAGGTGCACGCCTGCGCCGGTTCCCGGTCCGACCGGGCCGCGCGGCAAGGAGATATATTGCCAGACCGGAGGGGCCCGCGGGGCGGGAATCTGGTTGCACACAGCTCCTACACATTTATTATTCATCGACCAAACGTTAGAGCAAAAGAAGGGGGCCCTTTGCGAGACCCCCTTCCCTTCTTATCGGTAACAGTCTGTTTATCAAGCCCTAGGCCAGCAGCTTGCGGCCAGACTCCTCAATCGCGTCAAGTGCTGCATCAGCCTCGGCGGCATCCGCGCCCTTAGCGAAGATGTACAGCTTGATCTTGGGCTCGGTGCCGGAAGGACGGACAATACCCTTGTTGCCACCCTCAAGATCGAACTCAATGACATTAGCCTTCGGCAGGCCGTTCACGCACGTGTTGTAATCCACAACGGCCTCGATCTTGGAGCCTGCGAGCTCCGCGGGCGGGTTCTCGCGCAGACCAGCCATGATGCCGGCCATCTTTGCCGCACCCTCAGCGCCCGGATAGCTCAGCGAAATCGTCTTGTTGTGATAGTAGCCATACTTCTCGTACAGCTCGTGCATCGCATCGGCAAGGTTCTTGCCCTGGAGCTTGTAATACTGCGCCATCTGGCAAATCAGAAGCGAAGTGCTCACGGCGTCCTTGTCACGCACGTGGTCGCCGGCCAGATAACCGTAGCTCTCCTCGAAACCGAAGATAAAGCGATCGACTTCACCAGCATCGGAAAGCGAGGTAATGATGTCACCGATGTACTTGAAGCCCGTCAGGCAGCGACGGAGCTCAAAGCCATACTCCTCGGCCAGAGCATCGACCATGGCGGAAGAAACAATGGTAGTAACCGCGACCTTCTTGGTGAGATCCTCGCCGCAGGCGGCACGGGTCTTGCAGATATAGTCGAGCAGCAGAACGCCCATCTCATTGCCGGTCAGCAGCAGATAGTCATCACCATTCTTAACAGCAACGCCAACACGGTCGGCGTCAGGATCGGTTGCAAGCAGCAGATCGGGGTGAACCTGCTCGCACAGGTCGATTCCCTTCTGCATGGCCTGACGGATCTCGGGGTTAGGATACGGGCAGGTCGGGAAATCGCCGTTCGGGTCCTTCTGCTCGGGAACAACCGTGACATCGGTGATGCCGGCGCGCTCGAGCACCGTCGTGACGGGAATGAGACCAGTGCCGTTGAGCGGAGTGTAGACGAGCTTAAGCGGAGCGCCAGCAATCTCCTCGGCAGAAAGGTTGGTCACGCCGCGCGCGAGAACGGCGTCGTAATAACGCTCGAGGCACGAGTCATCGATCCATTTGACCAGACCCTGCTCAAGAGCCTCATCGAAGTCCATGGACTTCACGCCAGTGAACGTATCGGTCTCGGCGATAGCCTTAGAAATTGCATCGGCGGCCTCGCTAGTGATCTGGCAGCCGTCGGGGCCATATGCCTTATAGCCGTTATAGGGCGCAGGGTTATGACTAGCGGTCATGCAAATGCCACCGGAGCACTTAAGGTCGCGGACGGCCCAGGAAAGCGTCGGCACGGGAGAAATCTTAGGGTACACGAGAGCAGTCACGCCGTTTGCTGCAAGAATGGCAGCAGTCGTCTTGACGAACAATTCGCCCTTATTGCGGCTGTCGCGAGCAATGGCAACCGTCGGATGCTCAAAAGTCGCATTGAGATAGTCGGCGAAGCCCTGCGTTGCACGGCCGACCGTATAGATATTCATACGGTTGGTGCCAGCACCGATCGTGCCGCGAAGGCCGGCGGTGCCGAAGGCAAGATCCTGGAAGAAGGCATCGGTGATGGCATCCTCGTCACCCTGCTCCTTCATCATGTTGAGCTCGGTCAGCAGCTCATCATCCTTGACATTGGCAATCCAAGTATCAAGCAGCTCGTGAACATCTGCCATGTGCGTCCTTCCTTCATAATCAATAAAACGGCCCGCCTAAAACAGGTCAAGCGCAGTATCACGCTTAAGTAGATAGTAATCCATTGAGTGCGTGAGACTGTCAGGAGAACGGTGAACGTCTGAATAAGACGGCAGATGATATCGTTGTAAAAATTGTCATTTAGTTAAATTGCCTGAGAAACGAAATAGGGGGAGGCCGCGAGGCCTCCCCCTTCTCAGTCCAAGCGCACGGCTCGGTGCCGTCCACCGGTCAGCGGCGCCCTGGCCTCCCACGGGCTGGCCCCGCAGTACTCTCGGC
>NZ_JBQKDD010000020.1:0-3199 GCF_052122015.1 Collinsella sp. LCP19S3_A6 | reverse complement strand
CCGCCCCTCGACCCCCTTCCTCCACTCCGTTCGGGGACCGCCCCTCACCTCGTTCCGCGCTCCGCTTGGCCCAACGGTCGGCCGAGCCGACCGTCTGGGGGCGCGCCCCCAGACCCCCTTCCATGCCCAAACGGGTCCGGGTCGGGGGTCGGGACTCCAGGGGAGTGACGCAGTGTCCCGACCCTTCGGGCCGGAACTCTCCCCTGGATCCCATCCCAAAGTCAACTCTGCTCCAAGTGTTTGGGCCGCGGCCCGTACGAGTAGACCCGTACGACCCGTACGACCCCAAACAAAAAGCAGGGAGGGCGAAGCACGCAACCGTCTCTGGTTGCTCCTCGCCGTCCCTGCTCGGCCGACCCGCCCGCTTATCGCCGGGCGGCACGGGCGCTCCGCGCCCTCTGATGGGGGCCTGCGCGGCCCCCATCCCCCCGCGCTCTATTCCTCGGCAGCGCCCTCCAAGATGTCGTATCGGTACGACTTGAGGTACTCGCGCATGAAGATCGCGCAGTTATCGCATAGGGCCATAAACCATTCGAGGTTCTCGTCTCGGGCGTAGTCGACCAGCCTGTTAAAGCTGTAGACCCTGTTCTCCTTGCACCACGCGCACATCTCGGCGACTATGCGGTACTTGTCGGCAGACCTGTTAATCGCGGCGAGATAGTCAGCTCCGCCGAACTCGACCACATCGGCGGGATCGTACTGGGCCTTGTTCGGGTCATCCAGGTGGCACAGGTATCGCGCGACCGCGGTCCAGCTGTCTCGGTATTGAACCGATTTTTCCTTGCAGCCGAACGAGGTCAGGACCTCCTTGGCCTCTTTAGCAGCCACGGCATGCGAGAAGCGCACGACAACGTGCCAATGCGGCTCCTTGACCTCGCCCGCGGCGGTCGTGTCGCGGTCGTGGTGCATGGCAAGCCCCTCCACACCGCTTTCGCGCATCAGCTCGAGGAAGTTCTCGGGGGCAGAATCCTCGTACAGGTAACCCCACCAAATCTTGCGCTGTTTGCCTTGGCGGTTCTTACGTTCCCATTCTTTTTTCTTCTCAGGGTCTGCGTACGGCATGAAAAAACCTCCCAGTTCGGGAGGTCGCAATCTCGTGATTTCCCACCACACGCGCTATGATAGTGCCGTACACGGGTGGCGCAGATCGAGACGTGACCTCGTTTATGTGCCGCGTTCGGGGGCCCTAATCCCCGCACGCTCCAGCCCATTGTACAGCACGCACCCGCCCGCCTGGTCTAGGCCGGGCGGGCGTTTTTTTGCCGGAAAACGTAAACTATAGTTTACGTTTTCCGGTATTTCCGCAGCTACAGCGGCTCGCCAAAGTCAAGAGCATCCGAGACAGCCATCTCAACGGCCCTCGCCGCGGCATCTGACCACACGGTCCGCCCGTTGATGTAGACCGCGGCCCACCCTTCCTTGTCGGCAACGAAGGAGCACGCCTCGGCAGTCGATACCGGAAGATCCTCGTAGAGGTTCGACAGCTGCCTGTTCCCGAACCAGATTGCCGCGCCCTGCCTGTAGTTGTTTGTGGGCGGTGCCACCTGGAAGAAGAGTCCTCCACCAACGTCCGCGACCTCGTGAATTGTCACGCTGCCGTCCTTTTTCCACAGCTCTAGCGATGCCATTTTCTGACACGTCCCTTCTCATCGTTTTTCGCGGTTTCAAGCGCCGCGAGCCGCGCCTTTATCGCCTTGGTTGTTGGGGCCTTCCCGCCCTGGACCTCAGAATGCCCCTGGGAGCGCTGTGGGCGCTCCTGCGTCTCCGGTACCGCCCTGGCACCGGTATCCGCCACACCGACCGCCTCGGCGGCCCTGGCGGCCCTGAACGCCGCCGCCGACGGGGCACGGTGCCCCAGGGCCACGGCAAGGGCGGCTGGCACCGTCCTCAGCGTTTCGAGGACGCTCCGAACCGCCGACCGAACTCTCTCAACAGCCCGCTCCAGCTGTCCAACTCGCGCTCTAGCTCCCTCGACCTCACGCCCAAGCTCTGCAGCTCTGACGCGCTCGCGCTCGACAGCGATCTCAAGCTCCGCAACTCGTCCTCGAGCCTCAGCTGAGTTGCGTTGAACCCCCTCCAATCGGGCTTGTTCGGCTTTGAGTTTTTCCAAAATCTGGGACTTCTCGCCGTTCAAAACGTGAATCTCGGCCGTTTTTTCTGAAATCCGTCCGTCCAAATCAGCAGCTAGGTCCCGCTTTTTGTTCACCTCTGCCGTCAGGGCACCCAATTTGACACGGGTCCTGGCCTCCTCGGCCCCGGCGGCACGTGCCTTGGCCATCGCCTTCTCGGCCTCCTGCCTCGCCGGCTCGACCACGGCCCTGTCGACAGCCCCGCGTACCTTGTCGATATCAACAGACTTGTCGGTATACACCCTCTGCGCCCGCGTCTCCTCGTTCAACTCGACTTCGGGACGGTACCCCAACTGCCGCTCGAGATAGTCTCCCAAGTCCTTATGCAAGCTCTGATAGAACGTCCTCGGGCACATTTTTTTGAAGTTGAAACGCCCATCCAGAATCGGCGTAAATGGCGCGTGCATGTGGGCGCGTACAGGCGAACCGTCCGTACGGATCTCGTCCTTGTGAACAAACCCGCCCATAAGGTTCTCGCTCCCGACCCTGTTGGCGAGCCACTCGTACGTGTACCTGAAAAAGGCACCCTCGTCTCCGGCGCGCACGTTCTCGGGAAGGGTCACGACAAGATCGGCCATCAACACCGCGTCCTTCCGCGTGGCCCTCCGCCCCTCGGCCTTGGCGGCACGGTCGACATCCTCGCGGCGCTTCTCGACCGTGGACCATGCGGGTCGGGCGGTCCCGACCCGCGCGAGGCGCGCCCGACCGTCCGACCCGATTTTGACATCGTAGTTAAGGTCGACCCGACCCCTGTCGATGTTCTCGCGCTCCAGGCTACTTTGATCCCGGCGGTAGTGCGCCAGCATGTGGCCGACCGAGGTTGCCTTGTACTTGGCGACGTGTGCCATATGTCTAGCCCTTTCAGGTTCGAACAGACTTTAGCCGACTTAAAGTCTAGCACGTTAGCCCTTAGCTTCGCTAAGGACGTGCCAGGGCGCCGCCCTGGACCCGCGGGGGCGCCGCCCCTCGACCCCCTTCCTCCACTCCGTTCGGGGACCGCCCCTCACCTCGTTCCGCGCTCCGCTTGGCCCAACGGTCGGCCGAGCCGACCGTCTGGGGGCGCGCCCCCA
>NZ_JBQKDD010000019.1:0-12011 GCF_052122015.1 Collinsella sp. LCP19S3_A6 | reverse complement strand
GCCCGCCCCAGCGCCGGCGCCGCCAACGCCCGAAGCCGCCCGCACGGCCTCCGCGCGCTTCAGCGCCACGCGAATCCGTGCGAACAGCTCCTCAATCGCAAACGGCTTGGTCAGGTAATCGTCGGCACCGGCATCGAGCCCGGCCACCTTGTCCATCACAGTATCGCGCGCGGTGACCATAATCACCGGCACATCCTTGTGCTTGCGGACGCGCCGCAGGACCTCCATGCCGTTGAGCTGCGGCAACAGCACATCGAGCAGAATCAGATCGTAGTCGCGCTCCAGCGCCAAGTCCACGGCGGTGCGGCCGTCGGCGGCGTGCTCCACCTGGTAGCCCTCGTGCTCCAGCTCGAGCGTCACAAAGCGGGCGATTTTCTCCTCGTCCTCTACGATCAGGATCCGTGCCATGCGTGCCCCCGTCTGCGATTACTTGTCGTCGTTCAGATTTTGCTTGATGTCGTCCGCGGCGTCGGCGGCGTGATTCATAAGGTTGTTGATGCTGCCGGGCACGTCGCCGTCGCTGTCGATGCGGTAGCGCATGCCAAAGAACAGACCAATCAGCATGAGCCATATCGTGGCGCCCCAGGCAAACAGGGCGACGATGGGGATCAGAATGGGAATGTTGAGGATGATGGCGTCGCGGCGCGTGGCGATAAACTTGGTGTCCAGGCTCAGACGGAAGAGCTTTTTGAGGTACTCCCACACGCTGTCCATCTTCTTGGAGAAGTCGGTCTTTTCGCTCGACTTTTCGTAGGCGGCCTGCGCGGCGACCATTTCGGCCGAGGGCTCATCGACTGGCGCGGCCTCGGTGGCGGCATGCGCCGACGTGGTCTGGGTCTTGCCCTGCGACTCAAGCCAAATGATGGCATCCAGAACGTTGCCGTCGGTGGCGTCGAGCGCGGCCTTGGCATCGGTGTAGCTCACGTTGCACTTGGTGCGGATGGTTTCAACTTTTTCGAGGTCGTCCATGACCTGTCCTTTCGTTCGATGGGCGCGACGTCGGGCGATCTGCCCGGGCGCGAGCGTTGCGTTCGCGATCTGCGTTGCGCGGCGCCGCCCCGCCCTTGGTCGAACTTTATAGTGCAGGTTATAGATTAAGCGATTCTTGAGCCAAGATTAATGTTGGATGAGTTTTTGGGTGGTGTGAGGGAGGAGCGGAATGTTTCTATTGGGTTGCGCGGGGGAGAAACGACTCGCCTTTTAGACTGCTGCCGACGAGGTCTAATACTTTTCCGAGAAGTGAACGAGCTAAATCGGACCCCCGAAGCATCGACACTTTAGAGGTGCCGTTTCCTGGGGTTTCGGTGCTGGAATCCTGCGATTTTGACGACGAAAAATGTGGATGCTTCAGGGGTCCTAAAACAGACGTTCACTTCGCGGAAAAGTATTAGACCTCGATAGCGGGGGATGGGGTGCCGGTGCAAAACGGCGTTAAGGGTTGGTCGAGCAGGCGGTTTCTCCATTGATGTCCGCACGGCATGTGACACTTATCCTGCCGCCCTGCTCTGCCGCGGCGGCATGTACCCAAACAACTGCCCTCTAAGGAGTTCGATATTGATGAGTGACAACACCAAGCATCTCGCAAAGAAGTGCGTCAAGGACGCGGGGCCGTGCCTCGCGCTGTGCGTGGTCGGCGCAGCGGTCGCGCTGTTGGCTGTTCTGGGACCATTCGACGTGCTCCGAAGTGCCGGTTCTCTGCGCGTTTGCATGGCCCTTGCCGGCGCTATGATGACCGGCGGCGTGCTCGATCTGATTTTTTGGGTGCTTGATCCGTTTGGATGGAAGAACGAGGGATAAGCCCTAAGGGATGGAAGGGCTGGAACGGTTGGCTTAGTGATCGTGCAGAATGCGGTCTAGCGACTTACAGGGAAGTGGTAATCCGATGACGGTCTATGTGACGGGCGATATTCACGGCGGCCTCGACATGCAAAAGCTGCGCGACTGGGATCTTGGGGATAGTCTGACGAGCGACGACCATCTGATTGTCGCGGGCGACTTTGGCTTTCCGTGGGATTTCTCTGCCGAGGAATGCATCGATATCGCCTGGCTGGAATCGCGTCCCTATACCGTGCTGTTCGTCGACGGCAATCACGAGCGTTTCGATCACTGGGCGGAGCGTCCCATGGAGCTGTGGCACGGTGGGCTAACGCAACGCCTGTCGGATACCTCTCCCATACGGCGCCTGACGCGCGGCGAGGTTTTTGAGCTCGACGGCTCAACGATCTTTACCATGGGCGGCGCCACGAGCGTGGATAAGGAATACCGCATTCCCTATTCCAGCTGGTGGCCACAGGAGCTGCCGGACGAGCGCAACTTTGAGGAGGCGCGGACAAAGCTCGACAGCGTGGGCTGGAAGGTTGACTACGTGGTCACCCACACCTGCTCTACGCGCATGCTTTCGCCCACGCTCTATCCGGGGCCTGGCTGGAATTACCCCGCCGTTGATCGGCTTACGGCATTTTTCGATGAGCTGGAAGACCGCTTGGACTACAAGCGTTGGTACTAGGCATTTTCATCGGGATGCCAACCCTGCCGAGCGCCATACCGTGCTCTACGACTGCATCGTTCGCTTGGGCGACGAACTCCAGCCCTGGGACGTTGCGTAGGGGCGAGGTATTTGGCTACTCGTCCGTTACAGCGATGTTCTTGCGGTGCGCGCGGATGACATTCCAGCTAAAGTGCTCGACCAGCTGCTCGGCAGAGCGCGGCGTGGTGTCCGGCGCGATGCCCGTTTGCCCGGCGAGCCATCCCAGCAGTGCCTCGGGCGTGCCAAAGCGTGCGCGTAGCTCGCCCAGGTCCAGATCGCGGTCGCGCTTGGAAAGGCGGCGGCCGTCTGGCGACACGAGCAGCGGAATGTGCGCGTAGTGCGGCGTGGGAAGTCCCAGCAGATGCTGCAGATAGATTTGGCGGGGCGTAGAGCCCAGCAGATCGCATCCGCGCACGACCTCGGTGACGCCCATGGCAGCGTCGTCGACCACCACGGCTAGCTGGTAGGCAAAAACGCCGTCGCTGCGGCGCACCAAAAAGTCGCCGCACTCGGTGGCGAGTGCCTCGCATTGGGCTCCGTACGTGCGGTCAACGAATTCGATCACGTCGCCGGCGAGGTCGTCGACGGCGGGCACGCGCAGGCGCGTGGCGGGAGCGCGCAGGGCACTGCGGCGGGCAACCTCCTCGGCAGAAAGGCCTCGGCAGGCGCCGCGGTAGATGGGCGTGCCGTCGCTGGCATGCGGCGCGCTCGCGGCGTGGAGCTCGGCACGCGTACAAAAGCAGGGATAGGTGAGGTCGACGTCATTCAGCCGGCGCAAGGCGCTCTCGTACAGGTCCAGACGATCGTGCTGGTAGTAGGGCCCTTCGTCCCACTCAAGCCCTAGCCAGGCCAGGTCGTCAATCAATTGAGCGGCAAGTTCCGGGCGCTTGCAGCGATCGTCCAGGTCCTCGATGCGCAACACGATGCTGCCGCCTTGGCTGCGGGCCGAAAGCCACGAGCACAGGCAGCTGAACACGTTGCCCAGGTGCATGCGGCCCGAGGGCGACGGGGCAAAACGGCCTACGACAGGTACAGGAACGGAGGCGGGCGGCGTTGTTGGTGCGTTCGCGGCGGGCGTTGCTATGTTGCGTGCGTTGATATCCATGCGGACGAGTATAGCGCGGGGCGCGATGGGGAGGCGTCACTGTGGTCCGCAAGTTGTCGAGGCCCCGCATTGCGTATGGTGGGCCGCAGGCTCGGTGCTTTGATTCCTGTCGATCAACTCAGTACCTTAGACAACAGAAACCCCGGCAGCTCTTCGCAACTGCCGGGGTTTCCGCGGAAAAGGGGGACATGATCCTCGAGCGAACGGCAAAGGGGCAAACCGGTTTCGCTCAACTGCTTTATGCCCCTCGGCTGGCGGCTCAATCAGCGCGTGCCGCGCCCACACAAAGCTGCTACACCTGTGACGGAGCTGTGAAGTGGCATCTATTGCTGGCGCGGGCCATGCCAAGGGTGTCCCTCATGACTAGTCATTTAAGAACGTCCCCAATGACTACCCAATGATTAGCTGCTGGCGGCAGGCATGACTTTCATCCCGTTTGGCGCTCCGGTCGCCTAGATGTTCGTCATGTGTACCCGCAAACGTGGGACAATGGCGCTGTTGGTTTTACAGACAAAGGATGTGCCTATGAACGCCCCCGTTGCCAATGCTTGTCGGCAGCGCTGCCCGTTTGCGCGATTTGCTTCCATTTGCGCACTCGTCGCGTGCGTGCTGCTGCTGTTGCCCGCCGTTGCACGTGCCGACGGGTATTCCATGACCCAAACCTATATCGGTGCCACGGTTGAGGCCGATGGGTCGCTGACCGTTGTCGAGGGACGCCAGTTTGATTTCGACGACGACATCAACGGCGTGTATTGGGATATCAATACGGGCACCAACCAGCAGGGTAGTACGGCGGGTGTCGATGTGCTGAGCGTCGAGGAAGATGATGCCGCGTTTAGCAGGGTTGACTATGCAAACAAAGGCGACAACGGCGTCTATACGGTTGAGCAGTCAGACGGCGGCGTAAAGATCAAGGTGTTCAGCCCCCACGAGAGCGGCGACAGCGCGATCTATTACGTGAGCTACACCATGACCGGTGCGGTTATGAACTGGTCCGATACCGCCGAGCTCTACTGGAAGTTTGTGGGCGACGGCTGGTCTGCGGACTCCGATGACGTCGAGATGGAAGTTTACTTCGCAAATGCCGCTGCCGGAACGGCGGCCGTCAAGGGCGATAACTTCCGTGCATGGGGCCACGGTCCGCTCACGGGCGACGTGTCGCTCGACGCGGACGAGCCCATGGTCACCTATACCATACCCTGCGTGCATCAGGGCGAATTCGCCGAGGCGCGCATCGCCTTCCCCGGCGATTGGGTGCCGCAGCTCGCCGCCTCGGGCAAGGAACGCATGTCGACAATTCTGAGCGAGGAGAAGGCGTGGGCCGAGGAGGCCAACGCCCGCCGCGCTCACGCCCGCATGATCGCCAATGCACTTGCCGTGGTTAGCGTTGTCGCGGCGGTGGCCTTTACCGGCACAATCGTCGTGCTCAAGTTGCGCAAGCGCAAGCCCAAACCGCTGTTCCAGGACGAATACTTCCGCGACGTGCCCTCGGCCGACCATCCCGCCGTGCTTTCGGCCCTCATGAGCTGGAACGAGGTGCCCGATCAGGCATATATCGCTACGCTCATGAAGCTCACCGACGATCGCGTGATCAAGTTAGAGGAGGCAATCGCGACCAAGGGCAAGAAGGGCCTGCTCCATCGCGAAAAAGAGGAACAGACGTATCGTGTGACGGTGAGTGATGCGGGCTGGAGGTCGGCCAAGGGCATTGACCGCATGGTGCTCAAGGTTTTCTTTGCCGGTGCTAAGCCCGACGAGAACGGCGATCGCTCGCGCACGTTTGACGAGCTGCAACACTATGTTAAGCAGCACGCTACGCCCGTGGGCGACAAGCTCAAGGACTATCAGAGCACCGTTAAGGGCAAACTGGCCGATAGCGAGTACGTTGCCTCGGACGGCATTGTCGCAATGGTGTTTTGCCTGGTTCTTGGTACTCTGATCGCCTTTGTTCCCGTGGGATCCATCTTCTTTACCGACGGCGCACAGGTGAACATTGTCGCCGCGGTTATCTCGGTGCCGATTGTGCTGGTGGGTATTGGCGTGGGCCTTACGTTCCGCCGCCTTACGCCGGAGGGCGCCGAGGTGGCGGCTCGCTGCAAGGCGCTCAAGCATTGGCTCGAGGACTTCACGCGTCTAAAGGAAGCCGTCCCCGGCGATCTGGTGCTGTGGAATAAACTTCTGGTGATGGGTGCGGCGCTGGGCGTTTCCAAGGAAGTTCTGCGTCAGCTTGCCGAGGCCGTGCCGCCCGAGGTGCGCGAGGCCGACGGCTTCTACGACAATTACCCCTGCTACTGGTGGTACTACCATCACTACGGAAACCAGTCTCCGCTCGATTCGTTCGATGGCGTGTATCACGAGAGCATCCGTGAGCTGGCTTCGAGTTCCGATAGCTCGAGCGGCGGCGGCGGTGGTGGCTTCTCGGGCGGCGGGGGCGGCGGCGTCGGCGGAGGCGGCGGCGGAACGTTCTAGCGGTCCTAAAATATGGGATGGGCTTTTCTCGGCAGCCGTCGGGGAAAGCCCGTCCCCTTTTTATGCGCCAAAATGCGCCGATCTTTTACTTTTGCCCACCGCTATTTGCAGACTCCTCTATAGGGTGATGCCAGCGAGGGTTTCGGTGACTCTTTTGTTCAAGACTGTCCCCGGCGACTAGTCATTTAAGAACGTCCCCAACGACTAGGTGTGGTTGCTGCCAAGGAGTGTCCCGGGGTGCCAGCACAAAGGGGACGTCCCTAACTGCCGGTTTTAGGCTGTCAGGTCGAGTTCGTAGAGGAAGCTTTCGCGCGGCATGTCGTGGCGGCGCTCTTCGCGGTTGGCGCGGTGCGTGGCCGTGCGCTTAAAGCCGTGCAGCTCGTAGAACTTCCACGAGCAGTTGGAGTCGGTATACAGGTGCGCTCTCGACGCTCCGCGCGAGGACAGGTGCGAGACCGCGGCATCGAGCAGAACCGAGCCAACGCCCAGGCCGTGGACATCGCGATCCACGGCAAGCAACGTGACCTCGTTGTCATGCGGCAGCGGGCTGCTCTCGAGCAGGCGGTTGTTGGTCCGAATGGTGGCGCGCACAAACGAGAGATACTCGGCACAGGCATCGGGCTCCAGCTCACGCATCTGCGACAGCAATGCGCGTTCGGTATCCATCCAATGCTCCTTAACGGTGGCGCCGCTGCTTTGCCCCGCACGTGCGAGTGCAATGCCGCGCGCCTGGCCGTCGATTACGGCGACCTGCGAAAACGTCGAGGAAGAAAGGCAATAGGCAAGATCGCACGCGGCCTCAAGGCGGTTGTACTCTTCGTTATCCGAATTGTTATGCCAAAGCTGCTGCAAGATCAGCGCGATGGCGTCGAAGTCTTCGGTATCAAACGGTCGGTAGAGAACCCGCGAGACCATAGTGCCTCTTTCTATTGCGGATGCATATCGAGCACAGTTCTACCATGCCATTGGCATCTAATTATGGTGCCCCTGTGTTCCATCAACTCACCGTGCCCAGTGGCGCTCCTGCAACCCCCGCTCGCAAGCTTTTTCTGCACATGCGCCCGTTACGGGGTGCATCGATGCGCTCGATGCGCTACATTGAATCAGTATTTTCAATGCCGCTGCGCGAGCGCTGCAGATCGACGTATCACCGACTCACAGAGCACGGCGGCGTACCAGACAGGAGGACTGCATGGGATCTGATGTGAAGATCGCACGCGCGTTGATCTCGGTTACCGATAAGACGGGCGTCGTCGATTTCGCACGGACGCTGGTTGACGACTTTGGCGTCGAGATCATCTCTACGGGCGGCACGGCTCGTGCCATCGAGGACGCGGGCGTTCCCGTAACCCCCATCGAGGAGTTCACGGGCTATCCCGAGATGATGGACGGCCGCGTCAAGACGCTGCACCCCAAGGTTCATGGTGCACTGCTGGCTCGCCGCGATTCCGAGCAGCACATGCAGGAGGCAGCTCAGCACGGCATTAAGCTGATCGACCTGGTCGTCGTCAACCTGTACGAGTTCGAGAAGACCGTCGCCAACCCCGAGGTCACCTTTGCGGATGCCATCGAGCACATCGATATCGGTGGCCCTTCCATGCTTCGCTCTGCCGCCAAGAACGCCGCGAGCGTTACCGTCATCTCCGACCCGGCCGACTATGATGCCGTCCTGGCCGAGATGCGCGAGACCGGTGGCTGCACCACGCTTTCCACCCGTCGTCGCCTGCAGGTGAAGGTCTACCAGACTACCGCCGCCTACGACACGGCTATCTCCCGTTGGCTTGCTGCCCAGGCAAGCGACGTGGCGGACACCTCTGCCAAACTCGAGGTCTCGCTGGAGAAGGTCGACGACCTGCGCTATGGCGAGAATCCTCAGCAGAAGGCTACGGTCTACCGCTTTGCCGATGGCTGCGAGAACTCCGCGAGCTCGCAGTTCCCGCTCGTGGGCTCCGAGCAGATTCAGGGCAAGCCGCTCAGCTACAACAACTATTTGGACGCCGATGCCGCTTGGAACCTGGTTCGCGAGTTCGACGAGCCTGCCTGCGTGATCCTCAAGCATCAGAACCCCTGCGGCTCCGCCGTTGCCGAGGACATCACGGCTGCCTACGACCGCGCCTTTGCCTGCGATCCCAAGAGCGCTTTCGGCGGCATCATCGCCTGCAACCGCGAGGTTCCCTTTGAGCTGGTTGAGCACTTTGCCGATCAGAACAAGCAGTTCGTCGAGGTCATCATCGCCCCGAGCTACACCGCCGAGGCGCTCGATCGCATGGCCAAGCGCCCCAACCTGCGCGTGCTGGCTACCGGCGGCGTGGACCACGGCGCCAAGGTGGAGCTGCGCTCCATCGACGGCGGCATGCTGGTGCAGGAGGTCGACCACGTGATCGAGGATCCCGCGACCTTTACGTTCCCCACCGACCGCAAGCCCACCGATGCCGAGATGGCCGAGCTTGAGTTTGCCTGGAAGGTCTGCAAGGGCGTCAAGTCCAACGCCATCCTGGTCTCCAAGGGTAAGGCCGGCATTGGCATGGGCCCGGGCCAGCCCAACCGCGTTGACTCCGCACTGCTTGCCTGCGAGCGCGCCGAGGACTTCTGCGAGCGCGAGGGCGTGGAGAAGGGCGGCTTTGCCTGCGCAAGCGACGCGTTCTTCCCGTTCCGCGACAACGTCGACGTGCTTGCTGAGCACGGCGTGACCTGCATCATCCAGCCCGGCGGCTCCAAGCGCGACGACGAGAGCATCCAGGCCTGCAACGAGCATGGCATCGCAATGGTCTTCACGGGCGCCCGCCACTTCCGCCACTAATGATCGTTACGCGGTTTTACCAAACCGCGTAACTGCTCGACGCTGCGCCGGCCCCAAGCACCTTATCTCGCCGCTCAAACCGTCGCTCGCGTACAGAAGTACGCGTCGCTCCTCTTTCGCGGCGACCTGAGGCACTTGGGTCCGGCTCGCTGGCTTATGCTCCACCAGCGGTATTTGCTCGCCCCGAGCTAAAGCTATCTATTGCCGTCCGTGCCGGTTGGTGCAGGCGGCTTTTTTGGGTATAACGGTGCGGTGTATGTTTTTGAGAAAGGTTGGATATGGCCGTTGTGGATGATGCCGAGCTGTTTGGCAATGCCGAGGACCAGCGTGCGTACGAGGACTTTTGCGCCAATCAGGAGGCGGTCGAGAAGTTTACGCTCGACAAGCCCGCGCTTGTCTGCCGTTGGCGTATGTCCAACAAAAAGGTGCCCATGCTCAACCGTCATATTCGTGCGCTGTCCGAGCGCCTGGTGCAGGGCGAGCCGCTCACCCATAACATGCTCAGCTGGGCCAAGCAGCACGTTGAGTGGTCGCTTGCCGAGGGCGATTACACCGCGCGCGACGGCGTGCTCATGCTGGTGATCGACGTTAACGGCAATGCCGCCATGACGGTGGGGGAGTACGAGCCGCTGGCCGATACTTCGGCCAAGGCGCTGCGTGCCCGCTCCGCCGAGGCCCGCTCCGAGGCCGACGAAACCGGCGTGGCGCCCGAGCTGCTCGCCGCCGTCAACAACGGCGAGCTGGTCTTTGTGGCACCGGCGGACGAGTGCCTGTGTGGCACGGCGACGCTTATCGAGCAGCTGGCCCAGACCAAGGGCATCCCGGTCACGCGCGTGGACATTCCCGCGCAGCTCAAGGGCGCGCTGTTCCTGGTGAGTGACGAGCACGGCGTGGTCCCTGCCGCCGAGACGGACGCCGTCGAGTCCGACGCCGCTACGGTTGCCTTCTTTGCCGAAGGCTACGAAAAGCTCCGTGCCCGCCGCTAAATGATTTTCCTGGGACGGGGATTTAATAATCATTTGATCCTCGCTCCCGTTGCGAGCGAGGGGCGAGCCAAACGCTTTCGTTCGCGAACAGTTCTGTCACCTTGGTGCCTCGCGAGGCACGCACCTGCGGCTCCGCGGTCATAATGGGGCAAGACAACCAAGAGGGGAGCGGAATCCATGGCGCTGATCTATGTCGTTGAGGACGACGAGCGCATTCGTCGTGAGCTTGTCGACATCCTTGCCCGCGCCGGGTTTGAAATCGAGGCCTGCGAATCGTTTGAGCATGTCTCGCGCGATATCCTTGCCGCCGCGCCCGACCTGGTGTTGCTCGACCTCACGCTTCCCGTCAAGGACGGCCAACATATCTGCCACGAGGTTCGCCGCGAATCCGAGGTTCCTATCATCGTCCTCACGTCGCGCACGACCGAGATCGACGAGGTCATGGCCATGACGCTTGGCGCGGACGACTTTGTTCCCAAGCCTTACAGCGCCCGTGTGCTCGTGGCGCACATCAATGCGTTGCTGCGCCGCACCGCGGCGGCGGGCGATCGCAGCACGCTCGTCCACAAGGGGCTGGAGCTCGACCTCGCCCGCTCCATGGTCACCAATACGGCAACCGGCGACAGTACCGAGCTCACCAAAAACGAGCTGCGTATCCTCTCGCTGCTCTTGGGCCGCGCGGGCAAGATTGTCTCGCGCTCGGCTATCATGCAGGACCTGTGGGACTCCGACGCCTTCGTGGACGACAATACGCTCACCGTCAATATCAACCGCCTGCGCACCACGCTCGAAAAAATCGGCATCAAGGGGTATTTGACGACGCATCGCGGCCAAGGCTATTCGGTCTAGGGGCCGGTTATGTCGTTTGCCAAGTTCTTTAAAGATGCACTGCTTCCCGTTGCCGTGTGGATCTGCGGCGTGCTGCTGAGCTGTTTTGTACTGACGGTCGCCGGCGCCCCGGCATCCATCGTGGTCGTGGCGGTCGGTGTGTCCTTTATCTTTGGCATGCTGGGCATCGTGATCGAGTACGTGCGCCGTCGTCGTTTTCTGTGCCAGCTGGAGCGCGCGGCAGAGGAGCTGGGGAGCCCCGCATGGGTGCAGGAGATGGTGCAATGCCCGACCTATGCCGAGGGCGAGCTCGAATATGAGGTCTTGCGCCGGGTGGGCAAAGCCGCTTGCGACGAGGTGGCGGAAGGCCGGCGCCAGACCGATGATTACCGCGACTATATCGAGAGCTGGGTCCACGAGGCCAAGCTGCCCCTGGCGGCGGCTCATCTGATTTTGGAAAACCTGGACGGCAGCGAAGACGACCTGTCGCGCGTGGATGACCTGGGTCGCGAGCTGGCTCGCGTGGAGCGCTATATCGATCAGGCGCTGTACTATGCGCGCTCGGAAGTCGTAGAGCGCGACTACCTAATTCGCCGTTGGGGTCTCAAGAGCTTGGTGACGGGCGCGATTAAAGCCAACGCGCGCGAGCTCATTGCGGCGCACGTGGCTCCGGTGTGCGAGAACCTCGACTTTGAGGTGTTCACCGACGAGAAATGGCTCGAGTTTATTCTGGGCCAGCTCATTCAGAACAGCATTAAATATGCGCGTGAGGACGGCGCGAAGATTGTGTTTTCGGGTGCGTTGCTGGACGAGGGCCTGGCAAACGAGCGCATCGAGCTTACCGTCGCGGACAACGGCTGCGGCGTGAGCGCGGCTGACCTGCCGCGCGTGTTCGAGAAGGGCTTTACCGGCGATAACGGCCGCACCACCAAGCGCGCAACGGGCATCGGCCTCTACCTGGTGGCGCGCCTGTGTTCCAAGATGGGCATCGACGTCACCGCGGCATCCGACTCCGGCGAAGGCTTTGTCGTAACATTCGCTTTCTCGACCAACAAGTTTCAATACTTCGAGTAGTCGGGCCGTCTTGTGGTGCGGATGGCTATGTTCCCGAGCGTGAACATGGCTATGAGGCTAAAAAAATCACCCAAACAAAACGTGCCGCCCGACCAGGGCGGCACGCCATCTCGGCCTATAGGACAAAATGTGTGTCCCGATAGAACATCCGTTTCCATCCATTAATCCAGCCAGAACGGGTACGGGTCCCTGTGGTGGAGGTCCTCCCACACGGCCCTGTCG
>NZ_JBQKDD010000018.1:0-13251 GCF_052122015.1 Collinsella sp. LCP19S3_A6 | reverse complement strand
AGAGTACTGCGGGGCCAGCCCGTGGGAGGCCAGGGCGCCGCTGACCGGTGGACGGCACCGAGCCGTCATCGAGAATCGAGAAGGGGGAGGCCTCGCGGCCTCCCCCTTTTTCGTTTCTCAGGCAATTTGTCTCACATAGTAGCTGTGTTTTATAACCCTCGTTTGTCGCATCTTCTTTGAACGGGCTACAATATCGTAGTCTGTGTAGCATGGAGGTGAATATGGCTGAAGCTGGTATCGGCGTTGATATCGTCGAGATTTCCCAAATGAAATCAATCCTTGAGAAGACGCCGTCGTTTGCCCGGCGCGTGTTTACCGATGAAGAGCGTGCGTATTGCGATGCGTCGTCTCGCCCTGCCGCTCATTATGCCAGCCGCTTTGCCTCTCGCGAAGCGGTACTTAAGGCACTTGGAACGGGGTTTAGTCAGGGCGTTGGACGTAAGGACGTTTCCGTAACACGCGATAGGCTCGGCAAGCCAAAGGCTCTGCTTTCTGGTCGCGCTCTCGAAATCGCCCAGGATTTGGGTGTTGTCGAGGTTGCTCTTTCTATTACCCTTACGGGTGACTTGGCTGTCGCTAATGCCATTGCGATCACCGAGGATGCTCGACCTAAGCCTAAGGAAGAAAAAATGAGCACCAAGGAGCGCGTTGCCCAGACATTTAAAGAGGCTCGTTCTGTATTGGATGAGCTTGAACAGCTGCAACAATCTGCTTTGTCGGAGCATTTGATCGATGATCCGCAAGATACGCAAGGAGCATAGATGAAACCGGTTTTGAGTACCGAGGAAGTCGTTCGCCTCGAGGATATCATCGAGCGCGAGGGCACCTCGAAGGCCGAGCTCATGGAGTTGGCAGGTGAATTTGCAGCCAACGAGATTTTAAAGCTCAACCCTGATCGCGTTCTTGTGCTGGTCGGCTTTGGCAATAATGGCGGTGATGGTTGGGTCGCTGCGGATATCCTGACCCATAAGGGCGTTGATGTTGATATCGTTTCTCCAGTTGAGCCGGATGAGATTCCTGCTGCCCTTGCTCGTCACGTTGCCCGTCGCACTGCCGGTCGCGACGTTCATGTGTGCGTTGGGCCTTCGCGAGACGAGCTAGAGGTTCTCATTAACAAAGCGGATGTCGTGGTCGATGCTATTTTTGGCACCGGTTTTCACGGCAACCTTCGTGCGCCGTTTTCTATTTGGATTCCTACGGTTAACGAGTGCGCCGATCACGTTGTTTCTATCGATGTTCCCTCGGGCCTGAATGCCGAGACGGGCGTTGTGGATGATGACTGCATCCGTGCCGAGCGTACCGTGACGATGATTGCCCCTAAGATTGGCCTCTACAGCGCTGACGGTCCGGAGTATGCTGGCGACCTGGTGTGTGGCGGTCTGTACGACCGCCTCGACGAAGTTATCGATGATGTCGATCATGCTGCCGAGATCGTTGAGCCCGGTGATCTGGTGGACTACTTTGCCCCGCTGCCCACGAATATCGATAAGTATTCGCGCGGCTCTGCGCTCATCGTTGCCGGGTCGGCACAATATCCTGGTGCCGCCATCATGGCCGCAAAGTCTGCCGCTCGTGCTGGTGCCGGTTATGTGGCCGTTGCGACGCCCGATGCGTGCGCCAACCTTATTCGTATGGCGCTCCCGTCGATTCCCGTTTTCGCCATTCCGTCTGATTCCCGTGGATCTTTTGGTGCCGCTGCGCGTATGACAGTGTGCGAGATTGCTAAGAAGTACAGCTGCGTTGTGTGCGGGCCTGGCATGACGACGTCTGCCGGATCGATGCAAGTCGTTTCGGGTCTGCTTGAGCTCGATGTGCCGCTTATCCTAGATGCAGATGCGCTCAACTGCCTTGCCAAGATTGCAATCGACGGCATCGACAGTAATCCTGAGATGTACCGTCGCGAGCAGCCGCTCGTTATGACGCCGCATTATCGCGAGCTTTCGCGTCTCGTTGCCGGCGACGAGGTCAATGATCTTGGCACTGCGATTGCCGCTGCTCAAAAGATTGTCTGGGCTGCCGGTTCCGATAATCTCGTTGTTATCGCTAAGGGCCCGACGACGGCCATTTGCGGCGTCGAGCGCGTGCTGCTGCCGCTTTCGGGCCCAGCGTCGTTGGCGACCGCTGGCTCGGGTGATGTCCTCGCAGGTATCCTTGCAGGAACGCTTGCGACCATGCGTGACGAGATGGACCGTTGGGAGCTGCTGTACTCGTATGCCGTCGCACTCCACAGCTATGCCGGCTTTGCTGCGGCGACGGAGTATGGCGAGAAGAGCGTTATCGCGACCGATCTTATCGACTTGATCGGTCCCGCCATGGAATTGGCGGCAAAGGATGCGCTCGATGATCTGGGAATCATGGACGAAGGGTCGGATGACTAATCATGAATAAAGCCGATTTGACGCGTTGGTCCTGGGTCGAGATCGACCGCGGGGCGCTCCGCCGCAATACGAGGGCCTATAAGAACTTGCTAGATCCGCGTCAGCGCCTGTGCTGCGTGGTTAAAGCCGATGCTTATGGTCATGGAGCCGTCGAGTGCGCCAAGATCATGTATTCGGCCGGTGCCGACATGTTTGCCGTGGCGACGGTCAGCGAGGGTATTGAGTTGCGCCAGGGCGGAATCACCAGACCCATCCTGATTCTAAGCGAGCCTCCCATCGAGGCTATTCCTTCATTGCTCGAGTTCGATATCATGCCCTCGGTCTATACGTCCGATTTTGCTCTTGCGTATGGTGAATGTGCCGTCGCGGCGGGCAAGGTGGGCAAGTATCATCTTGCCATCGAGACAGGTATGAACCGCATCGGCGTTCACTACACGCAGGTGCTCGACTTTGTCCGCGGTATTAATTTCCATCGCGGTATTCAGTGCGACGGCGTATTTACGCACTTTGCCACGGCCGACGAACCATCGGGTTGGGACTACAAGCTGCAGTGCCAGCGCTTTACCGAGGCCGTTCAGGCCATTAAGGATGCGGGTTTTGAGTGCGGTATCGTGCACTGTGCCAACACGCCGTCCTCGATGCTCGACCCCTCGATGCATTTTGATATGATTCGCGCTGGCGTTGGCTTGTATGGCATGCAGCCGTGCGAGCTGAGCGGCCGCGTGATGCAGCTTGATCCCGTTATGAGCGTTCATGCGCGCGTGACGCGCGTGGCGCATCCTGCGATGGGCGAGGGCGTAGGCTACGGTTTTACCTACCGCGTACCGCGCACACGCGTTCAGATCTGCACGCTGCCGATCGGATATGCCGACGGCCTTTCGCGCACGCTTTCCAATCGTATGGACGTGCTGTATCGCGGTGAGCGCGTGCGTCAGGTCGGAAATATCTGCATGGATCAGTTTATGGTTGCCATTCAGTCCAACCCGGCTCACGAGATTCCCGAGGCCGAACATGGCGACGAGATGATAATTATCGGTCGCGATGGCGATGCCGAGATTACCATGGATGAGATGGCGCGCCTGCGCGGCACGATTAACTACGAGGTCGCCTGCGGCTTTGGCATGCGTCTCGACAAGGTCTACGTGTAGGAGCCGCTATGGGCGTTATGCACATCCCCGGCCATAGCCATCAGGCGCCGCGCGAAGTTGCACTCGAGGAGATCGAGGCCGTCCTGGGTGATTGCCGCCTTTGCCAGCTTTACCAGTCGCGCCACAATATCGTGTTTGGGGTGGGAAACCCCCGCGCTCGTGTGATGTTTATTGGTGAAGCGCCGGGCCGTAACGAGGATTTACAGGGCGAGCCCTTTGTGGGGGCGGCGGGTGAAGACCTCAACGGCATTCTGTCCCTGGCGGGTCTTAAGCGTGAAGATGTCTATATCGCCAATGTGCTTAAATGTCGCCCGCCGGGAAACCGCAATCCGCGTCCCGAGGAAGTGCTTGCTTGCTCACCGTTTTTGCGCGAGCAGATTCGAAGCATCTGGCCCGATATCATCGTGACGCTCGGCAATCCCGCAACGCACTTTGTGCTCAAGACCGAGATTGGCATTACCAAGCTGCGCGGCAGGTTCCATCAGATGGGGCACTTTGTGGTGATGCCGACGTTTCATCCCGCGGCGGCGCTGCGCAATCCGGCGTGGCAGGAGTTGCTGGAGGAAGACTTTAAGATGCTGGGCGACTATCTGGTGCGACATCCCGCGCCAGAGGGCGCCTCGGAATAATAAGGAGCGTATATGTCCCTGGAGCGCCTGGGGCTAGGTACCTACAAAACGGCTCGTACTGCCGATACGGAGCATTTTGGCGAGTTGGTCGCACCGTGTCTAGAAAATGGCGATGTGCTGATACTGACCGGCGGCTTGGGCGTGGGAAAGACCCACTTTACCAAGGGCGTTTCGCGCGGCTTGGGCGACGGGCATATGGTCACGAGTCCTACGTTCGCGCTCATGGCCGTTCACGACCAGGGGCGTATTCCGCTGTTCCATTTTGATCTGTACCGCTTGGAGCATGCCTACGAGCTCGAGGATACGGGCATTTTTGACGTGCTCGGCTATGAGGGCGCTTGCCTGTTGGAATGGGGCGAGCAGTTTCAGGACGAGCTGACGGATGAGTATCTCTCGGTGACGCTTAGGCGCGATGAGGACGATAGCGACGTGCGAACGATCGCGCTCGAGGCGCACGGCGAGCGCGCGACGGAGCTTTTCGATTTGATTGATAAGGCTGTACAAGATGAGCTTGCATAACGACAACGCGCTGGTAGTGGCGCTCGATACTTCGACCGACATGCTTGCCTGCGCGGCAAGCTGGATTGATGAGCAGACGGGCGAGGCGAAGCTGGTGAGCGGGGACCATCTGTGTCGTCGCCATGCCAACGTGGAACTTGTGAATACCGTCGATGGCGTGTTGGCACAGGCCGGGCTGAATCGCGGCGATGTCGGCTGTTATGTGGTTGGACGCGGCCCGGGTTCGTTTACGGGCGTTCGCATTGGCATCTCGACCGCCAAGGGTCTGGCGCGCGGTGCCAACGTGCCGTTGCTGGGCGTGTCGACACTTGACGCTTGCGCCTGGACGGCGTGGAAGGCTGGCGTGCGCGGCAAGCTTGGTGTTCTTGCCGACGCCATGCGTGGCGAGGTGTATCCGGCTCTGTACGTGCTGGGGGACGAAGGCCCCGAGCGTCTGTTTGAGCGCGAACACGTGGTCAAAGCCGCCGTGGCGCTTGATGAGTGGCGCCAGGCCGCGGACTGGGGCCAGGTTAAGCTGACTGGTGACGGTCTCGTACGTTATGGCAAGCTGCTGAGTGAGGACGAGACTGCGCGCTGCGTGGAACGAGACCTGTGGTGGCCCTCGGGCGAGGGCCTTCTGATGGCGCACGCCGCGGGCGACGGTAATCCGGCTCGCGTTTTGCCGATCTACACGCGTCTTTCGGATGCCGAGGAAAATGAGCGCAAGCGCCTTGGGCTTGCCGAGAGCGCCCAGAGCGAGATTACGGGTGTTGCCGACGAGCTCGCCGGCCGCCATCTGCAGTTCCGTCCCATGGGCGCGGCGGATGCCGAGGGCGCGAGCGCATTGGAGGCCGCCTGCTTTGAAGGCGCCGGACACGAGGCGTGGACGCCGGGCATGTTCCTGTCCGAGCTGGGCGAGGGCGTTGCCGCGCCGCGTAGCTGGTGGGTGGCGCACGACGACGGTCAGCTGCTGGGACTTGCCGGCGGCATGGTCGTCGACGGTGACGTTCAGATTATGGACGTCGCGGTTGATCCTGCTCATCGTCGCGAGGGCATTGCCCGCAAGCTGCTGTCGCACGTGAGCTATGACGCTCAGATGCTCGGCTGCACCACTGCTTCGCTTGAGGTTGAGGACGGCAACGAGGGTGCGATTGCGCTCTATAGCGCCTTGGGCTTTACCGAGGCGGGTCGTCGCCGTGGCTACTACGGCGTCGGCAAGGATGCCATCGTCATGACGGCGTCGCTGCCCCTGGTGCTTCCTCTCGACAATGCCTCGCCCGAGCCAACGGCTGCCGAGCAGCGCGTCTGGCCGCTGCCTGAGCCCGAGCGCACCGCCGAGGAGCGTGCCGAAATCGAGCGCCGTCGCCTAGTTCTTGCCATCGAGAGCTCTTGCGACGAGACGGCTGTTGCGATTATCGATGCGGACGGCAATATGCTGGCCAACCAGGTGTCGACGCAGATTGATTTTCATGCTCGCTTTGGCGGCGTGGTGCCCGAGATCGCCTCGCGCAAGCATGTCGAGGTGATTGTGAGTGTCGTAGATGCGGCGCTTGAAGATGCCGCGGTATCGCTTGGCCTTGAGGGTGGAGCGATTGCGCCAAGTGAGCTTGCCGCCGTGGGTGTGACGCAAGGCCCAGGCCTGGTGGGTGCCCTGGTGGTGGGCGTCGCCTTTGCCAAGGGCTTTGCGTATGCTGCCGGTAAACCGCTCGTGTGCGTCAATCATCTGGAGGGTCACCTGTTCGCCAACCTGCTGGCGCAGCCCGACCTTAAGCCACCGTTTATCTTTACGCTTGTCTCGGGTGGGCACACCATGCTCGTGCACGTAAAGGCATGGGGCGACTACGAGGTGCTTGGCGAGACGCTGGACGACGCCGTGGGCGAAGCCTTCGACAAGGTTGCCAAGGCGCTGGGCCTGGGCTATCCCGGTGGCCCCATCATCTCCAAGCTCGCCGAGACGGGCAATCCCCGCGCGATCGATTTTCCCCGTGCGCTTAACAGCAGGGGAGACTATCGATTCTCGCTTTCGGGCCTCAAGACGGCGGTGACGCTCTATATTGAGCAGGAGACCAAGGCTGGGCGCACGATTCACCTGCCCGACCTTGCGGCCTCGTTTGAGGCGGCGATCTTTGACGTGCAGTACAAGAAGGCCAAGAACGCCCTGCACGCCACCGGGTGCAAGGAGTATTGCATCGGCGGCGGCGTCTCGGCCAACCCGCATCTGCGCGAGATGATGATTAAGAAACTCGGGCGTCAGGGGATTCGCGTAACGGTGCCGCCTCTCTCGGCCTGTACTGACAACGCCGCCATGATTGCGGAGGTCGCTCGCCGCAAATTCGACCGAGGTGAAATCTCGCCGTTCGACGTCGACGCCGATCCAAACATGACGCTGTAGTCGTATGGGCGCGGTTCCCGACCGGAGGGGCCGGATATAAGGTTTCCTGCTCTACAGTCCTGCGCAAGACGAAGGCCACATTAAGTGGCCTTCTTTGCGTGCGGAACTCGCGATAAACCTTATATCCGGCCCCTCCGGTCGGGAACCTTTCTGTATCGATGCAGCTACTGAGCTGGTTCGGCGTCGACAACGTCCGGCAAGGTTAGCCAGCCTGCGTCGAATTTACGGCGTGCTTTAGCTGAGAGAAACCTACCTGATAATCGACTCAATATCTCGGCTTTTATATAGCAGTCGGCGGACTTCCATGACGTCGTCGATGACGACATAAAAAACCATGTAGTTGCCAACGTAGAAACGGTAATACGGGTGCGACCGTCTTCTTGTCGAAGGGTATGTTGGTGACATGGTTGGATTCTTGAGATGCTCGAGTATGCCTGCTTCAACATTGTCGACAAGCCTATTTGCTGCAGCGGGGTTATTGAGATCAAAGGCGATATATGACGCTGCTTGGCTGAGGTCCTCCCAAAATAGGGGAAGATAGCGGAGCTTATAGTGCCTGTTCATCGAGACCGCCGTCGAGCATTTTTCTGACAGAGCCAAAGACATCGTCGTGTGTATAGCGAAGTTGCATGCTGGCAGCCTGACGATCAGCGGCATCAAGTGCGCTCTCGATTGTATTGCACAGTGACTTGTACTGCTCAAAGCTCATGACGACCATAGAGCCCCGCCCGTTTTTAGTTAGAAAAACCGGACCCTCCTGTTCGACTTCGCGTTCAACATCCGGGTAGTGATTTCTAAGATCTGAGACTGGCCTAATATTCACAGCTACCTCCTGAGCTATCAGAATATTATCGTAATTATGATAACAGAGTTGAGATTTGGGATGGGAACTCCTCGGGGGCGGGGCGGGCGCCTGCCGCCATATATGAACTTTATCGCGAGTTCCGCACGAACAGGAGGCCACTTAATGTGGCCTCCGTCGTGAGCAGGACTGTCCGAGCAGGAAAGTTCATATATGGCGGCAGGCGCCCGCCCCGCCCCCGAGGAGCATCTCTCAAGCAAAAACTGTCGTTCGGTAAAGTCCGAGGTCAGTGACGTTTTATACCGAGAAATTCAAATAAAGTTGAAAATCCATTACATATTTGCGTTGACTTTAGGCAACTAAAGTTTCATACTCCTTTCCATCCACTGGGGGATGTGAACACGCACGGATCGTTCGCATCATGATTGAAGAGGATTTCTTAGACATGTTCACGCATCAGCTAAACATTATCAGCGTAGTAATTATCTGATGCGGGTTAGCACATACAGCTAGCCCGTACGATAACGGGCGGCTGATGAAGATGAGGGCCGTCGAGCGCAACCGACGGCCCTCATTTTTTATGTCTAGGAAGTTCTTTTTAGAGGAGGAAATGTAATGAACGGAGTTTTGCTCATGGTTGTGGCCACAGCGGTGCTCGCCTGCGGCTATCTGGGCTACGGCCGCTGGCTGGCTAACAAGTGGGGCGTTGATAAAGAGGCCCTCACACCTGCCAAGCGCATGAAGGACGGCAAGAGCTTCTCGCCCGTCTCCGCCTTCACCGCGTTCTCGCATCAGTTCAGCTCGATCTGCGGTGCTGGCCCTGTTACGGGTACGATCGTCGCCATGGCCTTCGGCTGGCTGCCCGTCGTGCTCTGGGTCCTCGTCGGCGGCATCTTCTTTGGCGCCGTTCACGACTTTGGCGCCCTGTACGCTTCGATGAAGAACAACGGCAAGTCCTTGGCTCAGCTCATCGAGAAGTACATCGGCAAGACCGGCCGTCGCCTGTTCCTGCTGTTCTGCTGGCTGTTCTGCATCATCGTCATCGCCGCTTTTACCGACATGGTCTGCAAGACGTTCATGTTCACCCCGGTCGTTGACGCCTCTGGCGCTGCCACCGGTGCCATCGACTTCACCAAGTCCTATGCCGCTGGCTGCGCTGGCACCATCTCCATCCTGTTCACCTTCGTCGCCATGGCCTTTGGTTGGGCTCAGAAGAAGTTCAACCTCACCGGCGCTGCCGAGTTCGTCACCGGCGTGGTGCTCATGGTCCTCATGTTCGCCGTCGGTATGCAGTTCCCGGTTTACCTGGACAAGTTCCAGTGGTTCGCCGTCGTCATGGTCTACCTGGTCTTTGCCGGTGCCATGCCCATCCAGATGCTCAAGACCCCTCGCGACTACCTCACTTCCATCATGATGATCGTCATGATTGTCTGCGCTGTCCTCGGCATCGTCGTCCTGGGCGTTAACGGCCAGGCCACCATCACCGCTCCGGTTTTCACCGGCTTTAGCAATGCCTCGGGCATGATGTTCCCGGTCCTGTTTGTCTCCGTTGCCTGCGGCGCTCTCTCCGGTTTCCACAGCCTCGTTTCTTCGGGCACCTCTTCCAAGCAGGTCGAGAAGGAGCAGGACGCCGTCAAGGTCGGTTTTGGCGCCATGATCGTCGAGTCCTTCGTCGGCATCCTCGCCATCATCGTCGCCGGCATCATGTTCTCCGACATGAACACTGCCGGTACCGGCGCCCTCAACGCCGGCGTCGCTTCCACCCCGTTCCAGATCTTCGCTGCTGGCATTTCTCGCGGTATGCAGGCCTTCGGCGTTGACGGCACGCTTGCTACCGTCTTTATGACCATGAACGTCTCCGCTCTGGCCCTGACCTCGCTCGACGCCGTCGCCCGCATCGCCCGCACCTCGTTCTCCGAGTTCTTTGCCCAGACCAACGACGCCCTGGCCATCGAGTCCAAGGCCGGCTACATGAAGGTCCTCGGCAACCCCTGGTTCGCCACGGTTGTCACCCTGCTCCCCGGCCTCGCCCTCGCCTTTGGCGGCTATGCCAACATCTGGCCGCTCTTTGGTGCTTCCAACCAGCTGCTCGGCGGTATGACCATGATCACCCTTGCCGTGTTCTGCAAGTGCACCGGTCGCAAGGGCTGGATGCTCTACGTGCCCGTCGCCTTCCTGCTCTGCTGCACCTTCACCTCGCTGGTCCAGAGCGCTATGGGCTGCATGACCGCCGTCCAGGCCTACGGCTTCTTCGGTACCATCCCGGCTACCGCCACCACGGCCGCCGTCTCCGTCGCCGCCACCAAGGGCCTGCAGCTCGTCTTTGCCGTCCTGCTGATGGTCCTGGGCCTCATCGTTGCCGTCAACTGCCTCAAGGAGTTCTTCGGCAAGGAGGCCGGTTCCATGCCCGACGAGGAGCCCGAGTGGTCCGAGATGGGCAAGGCCGAGTATGGTCGCGCTGCTGCTGCCGAGGCTCCCGCAGGCGCCGAGGCCGCCAAGGCCTAATCGACCTAAGGGATTGAACGTCACATCTATATGACTCGGAAAGGCCGGGTCCGCAACTGCGCGGGCTCGGCCTTTTTTCCATACAAAAGCTAGTGTGCCCGGGTGTTCTCGCAGATGTTTTGCGTGGATAGGGGCGTGCGTTGTACCATATAGACATATATGTGTGCATATGAAAGGGGCCCCGTGGCCAAGACGGTATATTCCGATAACCAAAACAACGTCGATGCCCTGGCTGAGCGTCTGAGCAGCCAGACGTCGCTTTCTGCCGAGCGTGCCAAGCTGGTTGCCTACGACCTGCTCTGCCGCAAGGCGCTCAAGATCAAGTCGAGTGCGCTGGCACAGATTTTCCGTTCCGTCGATAAGGAATGTGACACCAAGGCGATGCGCGATGAGCTTATCGCGGCAAAGATCGTTACCAAGATCGAGGGCAGCGGCGTTAACGGGCGCCCAGCGTTCTATACCATTAATGCCGAGATTCGCGATGTTCAGGAGCAGCCTGCCGAGGCTGCCGAAGAGGCCGTCGAGGACGTTGTCGAGGCGCCTGTTGCGGTGGAAACGGCTCCGCGCGAGAACGTCGACACCGATGAGCTGCTTGACGAGAGCGTCGTTCGCGCCTTTACGGCCAAGGCGGGCCGCGGCGGTTTTGGCGGGGGCGGCAAGCGCGATGCGCAGCGCCGTGCCCAGCAGGAGCGCTTCCGTCGCGCCGTGGCTCAAAAGGACGAGCTCGATACCGAGACTGTTGAGACCGAGGTTGCTGCCGAGTCGCAGAAGCCTGCGAAGGAGCAAAAGCCCGTGGAGGCCCAAGAGCCCAAGCGTCGTCGTGGTGCTCACTTTAAGGCTGCGCAGCAGGATGTCGCGCATGAGGTTGAAGAGCCTTCCGAGGTTACAGACGATGCTGAGGAGTCTGCCAAGAGGGCTCCGAGTTCGTGTCGTCCCGGTCGCGGCTTTGCAGGTCGCGCGTACCCCGTAAAGCGTCAGGAGAAGGGCAATCCGGCTTCGACCGCTCAGGCCGAGAAGGTCGAACAAACCGAGAAAACCGTTGAGCCGGCGGCTCGCGAGCAGCAACCTTCCGAGTCGCAGCCTGCGACTGACAACGAGGCCAAAGCTCAACAGTCCGCTGATAAGCAGGCGGGGGAGAGCGCCTCAAACAAGCCCCGTCGTCGTCACCGCGGCGGTCGTGGCTCAAATGCCGAGGCCGCGGCCGAGAAGGCAACGACACAAATCAGAGATGAGAAGGTCGAGACTCCGGAGGATCAGGTCAAGCGCCAGCCGGCGAAGGAGACTAAGTCTGATCGTCCGCAAAAGCACTCGTCCGCGCCCAAGCAGGAACGCAACACCCGGGCAGATTCCAAGCGTAAGCCCCGTGCACAGGCTGAGCCTGCCGCGGCCGATAATGCTGCCCAGCGGTCTGAGCCGACTGTCCACGGCGAGGTTTCGGCATTTGCCCTGGCCCACGTGCTGGGCAGGCAGCTGCTCAAGGTTGTCCCCACGCCTACGGCGCTCTCCAAGATTAAGGAGCAGCAGACCCAGATTGTAAGGGTTGAAGGCAAGGACGGTAAAAAGACGCCGCAGCGCGCTCAGCACAACGAAATGTCCAATCGCAAAATCGCGGAGGAGATTGCGATTATCCAGGCATGGATTGAGCAGAACCGCGGTGCCGATACGCCGGTTGCCTCGCGTCGCCAGCGCGCCTACCAGATTTTTAACGATGAGAAGGCCTTTGACGGCAAGCACGGCGAGCGCTTGATTCGGCGTATGACCGAAAAGGGCATCAGCATGCAGGCGATTAAGGTCGCCCCCAACCGCCCCGTGCACTTTACGGGCTTCTTTACGCTGGGTGCCGACAAGCCGTTCATTATGGTCGAGAACCTAGACACCTATGACGAGATCGTCAAGCTCTTGCGCGGCCGCAAGCACGCTAAGCTTTTTGGCACCAAGGTGGGTGGCGTGATCTTTGGCGGTGGCTGCAAGGCGAGCGTCTCGCACGCACTGGATGATTATCTGGCCGAGATCGGCTATCGCTTTAACTATGTCTACTACGTGGGCGATATCGACCGAGAGGGTGCGCGCATCGTCGAGCAGGCCCGCAATGCCAATGTGGTTGAGATTCGCTTGCATGCCGGCATGTATCGTGCCATGCTCGCCGAGCACAAGCGTCGCGTGAAAGCTGGCGGCGAGTGCGAGCCTGCGGCTGCCAATCAGGGTGTGCCGCAGAATTTGGCGGCGACGATCAAGGATCTGCCTATGGTCACGCGCGTACAGTTCCGCAATGTGCTGCGCGAGGGAGGTCGCATTCCTCAGGAGATTCTGATGACCGCCGACTATCGGGATGGCGACTCGGGAAGCTTCGACCGCATGCTGAACAATTAGGGACGCGTGGCCCCGGCGGGCCGGGCATTAAGTTTGCTGCTCTACAGTCCTGCGCAAGACGAAGGCCACATTAAGTGGCCTTCTTTGCGTGCGGAACTCGCGACAAACTTAATGCCCGGCCCGCCGGGGCCACGCGCCATTTTGTAGATGACGGCTCGCTTTTCGGAACGGGGCTGATATTTCTTGATGTAAGGCGCTCTTGGTCCTTTCGGGCTTGGGGTGTCTGTCTTTTGAGGGTGGATGAGCCGGCACTTGGGGACGTTCCTTTAGTGCCGGCACTTTGGGAACGTCCCCAAGTGCCGGTTGAGATACGGAGAGTCCGTTGTTGATATGGGACGGAGGGATTCCGCGTCCGCCTGCCGGCGGCCGCGCCCCGCTGCGTCGCTCCGCTCCTTGCGTGCTGCGTTGGAAAACGCTCCGCGTTTCCTCAGCTCCGCACCCTTGCGGGTTCGGATCCCTCCGCATGCCCACAAGAAAGCGCCCCGGGCTGATGAAAGCCCGGGGCGCTCAGTTACCTTGGCTGGGACGG
>NZ_JBQKDD010000017.1:0-14320 GCF_052122015.1 Collinsella sp. LCP19S3_A6 | reverse complement strand
TCCAGGCCGATGGAGGTAACATGGGGCATGGGAAGCCTCCTCCCCGCAGGTGCGGTAAGGGCTACCGCACGGGCCGATACTCAAAGCCCATTGTGGCATCCCGAGCCCGCGGAAAGAAGCTGCGCCGCGGGGGAGGCAACCCAAATGGCTTTCTCATATCGTCTTCAACTCCAGTTGCTTTAATATGAGCAGGACTTTGTAAATAGGCAAAAATTGGCCTGACCTCGGTTCGAATGAGTCGAGGCCAGGCCTTTTATCTATCCCAACTCTCCTGCGGCGACCTCGGCGTGTCAAAGTGCAAAATAGGGTCTTTTTCAAAAACTTGGCTTGCAGATTGGAGGGGGACTGGTCCTGCAGGTGCGCCATCGCCACTATGGGACTCCTGGACGAGACGGATGGCGAGGCAGCGGCCGAGCCGCCGATCAGCCCCGTGGAGGCCGTTCGCGCCGAAAGGTCGGTGCTCCTGGAATTCGTCGTGTTGCCCGCGAAGGCGGCGTAGCGGTGGTAAGATGCAGGCGTTTTAGGCGGCGATTCGGGCAATCCGGACCGAATTTGCTGCCCGACAGGATGGCCTTCGGCCACCATTCGTTAGGATGGTTTGCACTAATATTCAGCGCACCACTGCTTCTTGGGTTTCCTGCTCGATATAAACGGTGCAAAGGTATTGCTTGCAGGAGGGGCAATGGGAGAGCATATTCCCAGATTTAAAACGCTTTCCGCGTATTATGAGCAAGACGGTCTCGCTCTGGGCGGACCGCATGAGATCTGCGTCAACATGAGATGCGGGGACATTGCATACGATGTTGTCGTCAAGCAATGTCGAACCAGGGAGATAACCGCTGTTGCTGCCGAACCGATTCCGTGGACGAACATTCAAACGCCGTTGTTTATAATTGAAAGACTTCTGATGCTGTTCGATGGGGCTTTTGTTCCATTGGTCAGGGCAGAGTTCGACGGCTCGCCGGATGGCGATGACGGCGAGGCGGAGGTCAGACAGGTTCTAGCTCGGCGATTAAGCTATTTCGATTCCGACTTACGTTCGTCGAATATTCCCAACGACAAACTCGTTGACTATTGCGATGTTTTGACTGACGACTTGGTTGGGAAATGGCTTTACTTGGTGGAGCAGCTCGACATTACAAATCAGATGTACCTGTATGCTATGTCGAGGTCTGGGATGCCGATTGACATTCGATGCGCTTTTCTCATCGAGCTCGCTGAGCCTTTGATTGAGATGTGCAACAAAGAAAGGGGACTGTTCCCTGATTTGGCCGCAAAGAATAAGCCTACATTAAAAGAGTGCCTCGATGCAGTCATTGGGGAATTTGGTAAGGTAGCTTTTGCTTATGAAATGCAGATGGGAAAGAAAGCCTATGATGCGTTCTTATCTAAGCTGAAGTGCAGTCGAGTCAGGATTATGCATATTAAGGCCAATCAGCCCAAGGATGAATATCTCAATGGCCTCGAAAGTGCTTTCTATCTCAAAAAGCTCTCATTGATGTACAGGGCTATTCTTCTTGATCTGCTCGGGGTACCCGCAAATTTGTATGAGAAGCGCTTAAGGCATCGTGTGGAAACCTTGGATAACTGGTTTGCTGAGAACCATCGCAAGCTCTGAATTGTGCGGTTTGAGAAGATTGCTTCTCCATCTTGAGAGATTGGCCGGGAGGGGTTGATGCGAATGACGCTCGCGCGTGACAACATCGAGGGAATTCGTACAGCGGAGGATGATACCTCTTTTGTCGGTGCGCCCTTCAAACTGACCTTTGGGAACGTGGCCCGCGAGACTCTTCGCTTGGCGAAAGTCGAGAGACTTCCCTTTGTCCACGACGAGCTCGCCGAGGGCTTTGCGGTCGAAGCGGGGGTCCCAGATTTGCGCGTGGTTCTCGGTCGAATTCAGGATCTTTGCTCTGGGCTTGGGCTTCCCCGCCTTCCAGCTGTCATCGTGCGCTCCGACGATGATATGTCTGAAATAGGGTTTTACGAGCTCTATCGCGTGCTCATTTACCCCGGGCTTCACGAGATGCCTGCGGTCAGAATGTGAGATGTGCGACGGAAGCAGCGAGCCGTTCGCCAGGTGGGGCCCGACGACTGGAAGCCTCTCCTTGAGGCGGCGGCGATGGTGGACGGGATGATCAAATGATTCCGGATGGCGTTGTAATTAGTTTCAACGGTCAAATCGATTTCGGCACGGTTGTTGCTCTCCTAGCTCTGGCGCTCACTCTCGTCCAGTGGATTGTCTCGCTGATACGGGGCCGCCGGGCGGCCGCGCGGAGCCAGGCATCAGCCATCTGTGCCCGTGTGGTCAGGATGCCTGAGAGGGAGACGACCACGATTGGCAGGATTAGGATTGATTTCGGGACACAGGTCGGCCTAGAAGTGATGAACAATAGCAACGACATCGTTTACCAAGTTATCCTCACTGCCGTACTTGTCCAAGGCGCCGGGCCTCAAGACGGGAGGGACGTCGAGGGATGCAACAGCAGAGTTCTACTCTCGTCCGTTGCTCCGGGCAAAACCGTGAGGTGCGTCGGGCATCTCGATTGTTCGATGCATAAGGCCCTCGGCTGCGAGGTGGCTTTCACCGATCGCTACGGACGCAGTTGGGTGCGGAAGAGCGACGGTCATTTGGGCAGGATTCGATTCAAAACGCCCGTCGATTATTACGGTCTAATGCAGCCTGTAGAGTGGATGGACTTCGATGAGCCGTAATCGACATGCTCTAATTTTGAACGAAAAACCCCGGAGACGATCGATAACGATTCTTCTTTGATGATGCAAGCGGCGCTACTAATAGTAGCGCCGCTTGTTTTATATTCCGCTTGCAGATTGCCAAGATTGAAGGTGCGGATTTGTCTGCTCATTGGAATAAGATGCTTCTTAGTTCCGTTGTTGGTTATAGAAAGAAGGCTTAATGTCTGATTTTGAAATTTTGCTGCAGTTGTGCGCAACAGCAGACGCACTTTCAAAGAAATACATCAGCTCTCGCTCGCCTGACTTTAAAGCATGGAAAACAAGGGCGGACAGGCTTTTAATTAGGCGTTTTGGAGAAGACAGCTACGAATTTAATAGCTTTAACGAAATCAGCTACTCGTTGTCTTTCTACACCGTCAACACGCCCGACTCGGCTTTCGTTGGTGCCTGCAAGGACGGCCTGCGCAGAGCAAAAGCTGTGCTGGAGACATACCTTGATGAGTTTTCAGCCGAAGGGGAAACCGGATCGACTGCAAATGTCGGAGATTATTCGAAAGTATTTATCGTTCATGGCCACAACGGAGAGCTTAGAGAAAGGGTCGCGAGAATCATCGAAAGGCAGGGCCTGACGGCGGTAGTCCTGAACGAGCAGTCAAATCAGGGCAAGACAATCATCGAAAAGCTGGAAATTAAAGGCGATGCAGCAGGAGCGGTATGCCTTTTTACGGCGGACGACGAAGGAAGAGCTCAGGCAGAACAGTCGGCAAATCCCAGGGCTAGACAGAATGTTGTATTTGAAACCGGATTCTTTATTGGTCGGCTTGGCAGAGAAAACGTTGCAATTCTTGTTGACAAAGGTATCGAGATTCCCTCCGATCTACAGGGCGTCGTTTATACCGGAACAGACAGTTGGGAGTTCGGCCTCTTGAAAGAACTCAAGTCCATGGGATATTCCATCGACTTTAATAAGATGGATTTCTAACGGATGCGACAGCAGACGACAAGATGTGTTTTGTGGGAGCTAGCTTCGGAACAAAGAACAGACGAAGTTGCCACGAGCTGGGAATGACGCAGTATGTGCGATTCGTTGCTGTAACATAGACATGCTCAAAACATCGGAGCTGCGTGAAGCGGAATCTGCAAAGACCGCCTCGCAAAGAAGTTCTTTATCCTAGCGAACGTGGGCGATGTCACTACTGTGATATGACGAATTACGGCAGCCCACTAGCACTGGCGATTGGCGGTATCTTGCAATGTCGCATGAGAATGGTCGGAATGCGAGGAACGTTTGAATAGAATCGACTTTCATATTCATACTGTTGGGACTGCCTCTGACTCCAGCGGGTTCGAGTTCGATGTCGATGTCCTCAAAGACTACGTCGAGAGAGCTCACCTTGCTGCTGTCGCAATCACCAACCACAATGGTTTTTATCGCGACAACTACGAACAGGTTTCGCAGGCGCTGAACATCGCCGTTTTTCCTGGTGCTGAAATCAATGTCACCAAGTTGAGTGGTTTCGGGCACGTCCTCATCGTCGCCGACCCCGCCGACATAGACGATTTTGCAAGTGGGATGGTCACTCTTGCCAACGAATGCCCAGAGAAGGACGACCACGTGAGCTGGGATCGTCTTGTTGAACTGTTTCCCAAGATCAGCAATTGGCTCATCATACCTCACTATAAAAAGAGCAAGAAACTCGACTCGGCCACGCTTTCTCGCATACAAAGCACAACCGGATATGACGCCCTGGAAGTGACCAACGCCAAGAAGTGGCTCGTTGAACGCGATGGAGCCGATGCGCCGCTCGTGGTTTTCAGCGACTGCCGCCCCGGCTTGCGCATGCCCGATGAAGATCCCGACGACAGCATACTGCGATATGCATATGGCTACACCTACCTGCAATGCAGCGAAATGAGCTTTAGCTCGGTCAAAGCAGCATTCGCAAACGCGAACAACGTTGAAATCTTCCCAACAGACAGAGACTTCGAGATACTTCCAGAAGCACTGCCAGCGTCAAAACGTATGAACGTCATCTTGGGAGAACGCTCCTCTGGTAAGACATTCACACTTAAGCGAATCCTTGACGCCTATGAGCCCGAGGACAGGCTCTACATTGAGCAGTTCGAAATCACCAACAAGGCCAAGAAAGACGTCTTCGACAAGAGCGTTGCCGAGGAGGACAGGGTTTATTTCGACAACTACTTCAAAGCTCTGCAAGACGCAATCAACCATTACACACAGTTTGACCGGGGAACCTGCGAAGACGCAGTGAGAGCGTATTGCACGGCATTAATCAAATACGCTGCTGCACCGACCGATCGCTATTCCGAACGGCCTATCTACAACGCCGACGGATTTGCATACGAAGAGAGCGATGCTGTCGAAGCGTCTGACGTGAATCTTCGAAAAGCCGCACGAAGCTTGGCCGGTGGCGGCAAGCGACCCGACCTCGTCAAAGAATACGTTGACCCAGATACTCTCATGGCGCTTGATGGCAGACTACGTGAGCTCATGAAGCAGGCCCGTACTGCTCGTTGGCAGAAAGAACAATGCGATGCCGCAGTCGCGGCCATAAAGAAAGAGTTGAGCAAGAAGTCGGCACGCAAGCCGCTTCCCCAGGTCGACCAACTACGAGAGTACTTCAAGTACTGTTATCGGGAAAAGAGACTTGCGAAAGCCCTGGAGGCACTTGCTGTGCCCCTTGATCTCAAATCTGATGAGGAATACAAATACCTCAAGAAGAGGACACGCCAGATGTTCTCGAATGCCACCGAAGCGCGAAAAGAATGCGGACTGACATTGCCAAGTGGAACCAACGTCGCAGGCCTTTTCGGAGCTAAGGCTACAGCGACCAAGAGGCTGGCAATCATTCGTGGCTTCGATGCCGCGGTTCAGGCTAGGGCGTGTCGATTGCTGTTCAACATTAAGAGCAGGATTGTGCTCAACGATGGTTCTAATGCCGCACTGTCCGGCGGACAGCGCGCGGAGTACCTTCTTCTACACCGAATAGCTGGCGCAACAGGAAAAGATGTCGTACTGATTGACGAACCTGAGTCGTCATTCGATAACCCGTTTCTCAACCATGATGTCATTACCTTGCTCAATGACGTAGCCGAGCACGCTACGGTATTTCTTGTGACGCATAACAATACTCTCGGCGTCTCGCTTCTTCCTGATTGCATCATCTACACCGAGAAGACCGATTCAGGAGAGTATCGCGTGTACTCCGGCGAGCTTTCCGCCACCAATCTTACAGATGCCTATGGAAACGACTGCGACCGCAAAAAGGTGCTGCTCGACACAATGGAAGCCGGACGCGATGCCTACCTTGAAAGGAGAACTCACTATGGACTTGCTTAGAATCAATGAGCAAGAAGGCCAGTTCTACAAGAATGAAGTATGGGTTCCGATAAGCGATATTGAACGAGATGACCTACTTGATCTCATCGAGGCTACAGCAAATAACGACCATGTCGGACTTGTCGAATGCAACGAGAACACCCCGATCAAGGACCCTATCTCTAAAACCATTTACGAGCAGGTTTACAAAGTGCTAAAGGATTTAGACATCAATCGCGCAACCTACCTCGCTTCGATCGACGAAGAGTTCAACGAGCTCGAACGCGAATACGGTTTAGCATAGCTAATATCTCGGCAATCATAGTGAGTTAGATGCGTTTAAATGACAGGCGTACGGAAACGAGAAACTTGAGCTTAGAGCGTCTATTGAGTCGGAGCAGAAACTATTTGAGTGCAAAGGATCTTAGGAGGCACAATCTCAAGTCTTGCAGAGTCTAAAAGCTTTCCTCGGTAGGGGTACGAATTCCCATAGTCCAGCGTGACTCAGGGATACGCCGTCGATGACCCGAAAAATCATGATCAAGATTTGAGTCAACGATTTCGCCCGATTTGGTCGGAAATTCGTAAGTTGATTCTTCTATTCACCGACTGGCAAAACGATTTACTCCTAATTGTGGACATTGCCCACGCGATTTTTCTTTGCTCCCGCATCGATCTCGTTAAACTAATAACTGCTGCTACCAGGGCATTTTCTGGAGCACATTCTATTGGCTCCTGCGAAGATCGGAGCGGTTATGTTTGCCACCGCGTTCCACACCAGCCGTCACTACATCCTGTTTACTGCCATGGCCTGCCTATGCGTTTTGCTGGGCGGGCCTTCTTATGCCGCGGGCGCGGACAGCCTGTTCATCGCGGGAGCCACATACTACGAGCCGGGCGCGTCGGGCCCCGGGTGGGCCTGGACCGATGCCGACCACCTGAAGCTTAACGGCTACACGGGCGAGGCCATCGGCGCCGACGGTAACCTGGTGGTGACGCTGACCGGGCAGAACACTGTTGTCGAGACGAGCGCGCCCGACGTGGACATCTCGCGTTGCGGCTTGGAGGTGTGGGGCGATCTGACGCTCCGCGGCACCGGGTCGCTGACGGCCACGGGCTCGCAGTGCGGGATCTACGTTTCGGGGACGCTCGCGGTGGACGGCTGCAAGGTTGACGCGCGGGCCGTCTGCGCCGGCATCGCGGATGCGCGGGTGGCCGGCGTGATCGCGGACGGTCTTGCCGTTCGCGACGGTGGGCGCGTTGTCGCCGCGGGCGCGGGCTCCGGGGCGGGCGTGCGCGCCTATGGCGTGTGTCTGCTGGGCGGGACTGTCGGCGGCGGCGCGGCCGGGCAGCTTACCGTAAATGCGTCCTGGCTGGATGCGTCGGGCGCCGAAGGCGGCGTCGCCTGCCTGGGCGGGTCGCTTGCATCCGCGCGCTTTGTGGCGCCCGCGGGCGGGGCCTTTGGCGCGGGCGGCGTGGTGGATGCCGACGGGTCCGTGGCAGCGCGTGTGACGATCGAGCCCGTGGATGCCACGGCGCCGGCGGGGGAGACCGGAGGGCCCGACGTGCCGGGCGATGGTCCGTCCGCCCCTGGCACCGGCCCCGCTACCGGCGAGCCAGCTGCGGATCCGTCGGCGAATCCCACACAAAAGCCCGCGTCCGCGACTAAGACGGTGACCACGACCACAGTGACCGACACCACGGTCGCCAAGGCCTCTAGGCCCAAGGCCACCACCGTGACGACCGTCTCGCTCCCCAAGGCCGGTGATAACTGCTGGATCGCCGCATCCCTTACGCTAATCTTTCTCGGCATAGCGCTCCTATGCGCCGCGATTCGCTGCTAAGGCGCTCGATTTCCGGATTGCTCCTGAGTGAGGGTATTGGCTTACGCCAATACCCTCACTCTCTTTGAATAGGGAAGTTTCTACGATGTCGATTGTTTGTAATCATCTTTTCTATACTTGTATGTACGTTATACTAAGGTTGTACTCACGCTATTGAAAGGACCTATAAATGGCAAGCTCAACATTAACCATCAGGGTTGACGACGACCTTAAGCGCGAGGCGGCAGAAGTGGCCGATTATTATGGGCTTGACCTATCATCCGTTACACGCGCTTTCTTTAAGCAAATGGTCAACACTCATCGCATCCCGTTGACCTTTGCTCCCGAGGAACCCAATGTCGAAAGTCTCGAGGCCATTCGCGAAGGAGATGCATTCCTGGCATCCGGTAAAAAAGGGCGTTTTGACAACGGTGCCGATCTGATCGCTGCGGCGATGGCGCAATGAGTACGCTGACCGCTGAGTTCTCTGCAGCTTTCTCACGCGATTTAAAGAAAAAAGCAAAGCGCCGGAATTGGAATCTGACAGAGCTTCAAAAGCTAATTGACCTAGTGCTGCAGAATACACCTGAGTCAACAGAGATATTAAAGCGACGCCATAATATGCACCGGCTAAACGGCAACTGGAGCGGACGAAACGAATGCCATGTAGCAAACTCCGGTGATTGGCTTGTCATATGGTCATCAAACGAAGAGGTGGCATTCTTTGAGCGTACGGGCACCCATGACGAACTGTTCCGATGACATCCTTTGGTTCAACACCAGTAAAGCTGTTCGAGTTTCAGCAATTCATTTCCTTATTGTTTAACTGTGATAGCTACTTAGCTGCAAAATGACTCGCTCATAGAGCCGGCATATGGCTATACGCAATCAGGTTTTCCTTTCACCGACTGGCAAAACGATCTACACCTAATTTTGGGAATCAATCACGGGCTGTTTCCCTGCTCGTAGTCTGATCTCGCTACACTAATAACTGCTGCTACCAGGTAGTTTTCAGGCGCCGTTTCCAATGGCTCTTGCGAAGATCGGAGCGGTTATGCTCGCCACCGCGTTCCACACCAGCCGTCACTACATCCTGTTTACTTTCATGGCCTGACTATGCGTTTTGCTGGGCGGGGCCTTCTTATGCCGCGGGCGCGCGGCCGGGCTGGTTTCCGTCGATGCGTCCTGGCTGGATGCGTCGAGCGCGGGCGGCGGCGTCGCCTGCCAGGGCGGGACTCCTGCATCCGCGCGCTTTGTGGCGCACGCGGGCGGGGCCTTTGTCGCAGGCGGCGTGGTGGATGCCGACGGGTCCGTGGCGGCGCGTGTGACGATCGAGCCCGTGGATGCCACGGCGCCGGCGGGGGAGACCGGTGGGCACGACGTGCCGGGCGATGGTCCGTCCGGCCCTGGTACCGACCCCGCTGCCGGCGAGCCAGCTGCGGATCCGTCGACGAATCCCACACAAAAGCCCGCGGCCGCGACTAAGACGGTGACCACGACCGCTGTGGTCAACGCCACTGCCGCCAAGGCCTCTAGGCCCAAGGACAACACCGCGATCTCCTCATCACTCCGCAAAACCAGCGACAGCCATTGGATTGCCGTGTCCGCATTGCTGTCCGTGTTGGGAGCAGTGGTTCTCAAAGCTGCACGCCGCTGCTGATGCTCTCGATTTCCGGATGTGCGGGAAAAATCGGAACCAGCCGAACGCAAGCCAAATTCTGTTAATAAAACCGCAGGTAAAGTGTTGCCGCTTTCCAGTGTGGTCGACATGTACTAGATATACCGCATACTTACGGAGATCGCCCCTCGGCGTCGTAAGAGTCTGGGCTTGGCGCTCAAGTATATGTCCGCTCGACGTGAAATAATTTGTCGTGTAGATTAGAAGAGAAATTATCTAGGCCTAACTCGACATATCCTTAAATTGGGTACATAATCAGCCCATTTAAGGTCTATAGGAATAGTTTTGCCAACTGAGGGGAGAGCGAAAATGGAAGCGCTGAACGTTGCGAACTACATCATTGATAACTGGAGCGACAAGTTCGAGATTACGAATCTCAAGCTGAATAAGCTCGTCTATTATTCGCAAGTCGAATCGTTGCGCAAATACAATCGTCCGCTTTTCGATGACATAGTTGAGGCTTGGCAGTATGGCCCAGTTGAACCTGTGGTCTATCATGCGTTCTCCTCGTATGGTAGAAACCGTATCAACAAATCGACTGGCCTAGCGATACTTGACGCGATCTCTAAGAAACTCATTGATTCCGTCATGGATAAGCTTGGGATGCTCACTGCGTTCGATTTGGTTACCTTGTCGCATAAGCCAGACGGGGCATGGGCGAGTGTGTATTCGCCGGACAGGGATAACCCCATCACTCCGGAGGCAATTCTCGCGTCTAATGATGGCTTAGGCAACAACGACGTCGTAACAATCGATCAGGCAGTGCAATCGACAATTGCAGCCATGCCCAATGCGCTGAGGCTCCTGGAGAACTCCTAATGTCTCAGATAATGAGGCAATCGACCCCTACCGATCCCCTTGTATTTGATGACGAGGAAGCGATAGGGGCCCTTGCATCTTCTGTAATGCATGCGCACGAACGCTTGTTTGCATCTGGAAAATGCTACACAACCTGCATGACGGGCGATAGAGCCGCCCTTATTCATGGTCGAATTGAGTCTGTTCTATCAAACGCTTTTTGCACCATCTTTGGGCAGTCCCCGATTGATAGATTTTCGGACATCTTCGACCAGGCAAGCTATATTGCGGAACACATGGCAAAGGATCACATCTTTGAGGATGGAAACAAGAGGACTAGCCTAGTTTTTGCTTTTGCCATTATTAGAGTGAGAAAAGTATCGGTGAACTTTTCTGATAGCCCAAATCCTCAAGATAACCCCTACTATGAATGGATTCAGGACCTGGTCTCCGGGAAACGCACACGCGAAGAGCTCGCAGACTCATTGAGGAAGAGCAGCAAACCAACGGAGGGCTAGAGCTTTCTTTGGATCTCTTTATGGCGTCGCGTGTCGCGGTCAAAACGCCCGAATTTCGAAACTGCGGGGAAAATCGACAACCGTCGAGCACGATTCGATTTTTTGCAACAAAGCCGCAGCTCGCGGAAGCGTAAAACCGGGGTCTGGTCAGCAGAACTCGGTTTTTCCGCACTTCCAAATTTTCAAAACGGAAGTATGTGGCAAATTACGGAGCCTCCGACAATGAAATAAAGCCCAGGCACACAAAAAGGGCCTCAAAGCTGCACGAAAGGCGGCCGGCCTAACGCAAAAACAGCTCGCCGCCCAATCGGGGGTTAAACTTCGCGCCATACAACTCTACGAGCAGAACCAGCTCGACCTACGCCGCGCCTCAGTCTCCTCGGCATTGGCGCTCGCAAACACCCTAAGCTGCGCCATCGAAGACCTCGTCTGGCAACCGATCGCCCTGGAGTACGACTCCTAGTGCCACTGTGTTGTGCCCCCCGGTATTGCATCGCGCGTATAGAATTTAAGCATCCGCATGCTGGTAATTGAATGGATTGGACACCGCATGGAACTCCCCAGCACCCTGTGCAGCAATGTCTACGACTTTGCGTTTTGCCCCGAGCCCTGCTACGACCGCCTGGTAGACCTCGCCGACCCCGAGGACTGGGGTCCCAGCAACCGCATCCTCAAAAACTACCTGTCGTTTTCGTTTAGCCGCGCGGTGTTTTTGACCGAGCGCGACGCGGACCAGACCGCGCCGTCCAACTTGCCGCTGGTGTTCGACGACGACCGCTGCCTATTTAATACCGGCCTGTACACGCGCCGTTACGAGACCATCTACGGCCTGTTTGAGCCCAACACCAAACCCGACGCGCGCCAGCGCTGGTTTTTGAAGGGCTTCTTTAAGGAAAGCGACCCCATGCTGGTCTCGTTTGAGTACCTGCCGTGCCGCGTGCGCTTTGCTGAGGACCCCTCCGAGCTCGTCTTTGACTACCGCCTGCCGATCCGTTCCAACATCGACCACATTCTGGGCGACGAGGAGAACCTGATTCGCATCCCTGCCAGCCTGATGGGGGAGGGCAACTCGCTGCTGCTGCGCCGCGCCTTTGAGGGCGCCGTCGTCGAGGCCGCCCGCCGCGCCGCAGCCAACTACACGCTCGCCGTCCCGCAATTCTACGGCGGCCGGATTCAGCTGCTCCTGCCGCTGTGCCTGACCGGCGACAAGCCCGAGCTGGCGCTGACCATCCAGCGCGAGGACGGCTTCTACGCCGCGCGCACTTGCCTCACACTCGACATGGCCTACAACAACGCGCGACTCATTTGCCGCCCCGAGACTTCGTGGATTAAGCGTTAAATGGCTGTTTAGCTGCGGGTTTGTCGTGTGCCCTGATTGCGGTGGCGCGGTTTGCTCCCACGAATTTTAAATCGAGGGTAAAAAGTTCTTGGTAAACCACGCGCGGCTATGATAGTATCTCTTTTGCCGAAAGGCGACGGGCGATTGGCTCAGGGGTAGAGCATATCCTTCACACGGATGGGGTCACAAGTTCGAATCTTGTATCGCCCACCATCAAAAGCACAGGTCAGAGGTGTTAAGCCTCTGGCCTTTTTCTTTTTGACACCAAGGGTGACACCAAAACTGACACAAAATCGAATCGTAGTCGTCTAAGGCATCATTTTTTTGCGCCCTTTTTGCTGATGCTATTACATGTTTTGTATAAAACGCATGCGTATTTTCATTGAATTCCCCATCTGTTTCGAGCGCAAATGTGGAGACAGGAACCACACGCCCAGGGCTCCTGCCAGCGGATTTCTATCACACGAGGGATCTTCGGCAGAACTCGTCAAGCTATTGGTTTGCTTCCGGTACTTACCCGCATAATGCCCCGGTAGATAATCGACCTTGCCAGAAATCCGCACGGCCCGCGGCCGAAACCAGGGGAGGCGCAAATGGACGAAATCGTCTGCGCAAACACCGCATTCCGCTACTGGCGCTGCCCGCCGCAGGTGCGCGATCTCTACCCGCGCCTGCCTAACTCCGAAGACGGCTGGCGAGCTCTATCCCAATCGCCCTTTGTAGTCGACGTCCTCAAGACCCCGATAATCGCTGTAGCTTCGCCAGGTTGTTGTAATCACCACTCGGGATTACGCTCCACTATTCGCTGGGAAGGGGCATCGGATGCCGGCACAACAATCGACACTCATTTAGGCTTTAGTGTCACCAATCCGCTTAACACGTTATTTACCATGACACGCTTTGTGTCCCAAATAGATCTCGTACTGGCTATGTACGAACTTTGCGGCTGGTTTTCTGTTTTCGAGCCAACTCCCGCTGCCGAAATGCAGCTAAAAATGGCAGAAGAGGAGAATCGCAATTCCAGCACGCAGGATCTGTTCGAACTTGGAGAAGGCGAAGACGAGGTTCCTTGGAAACGAGTTTATGCCCACGCAACCGTTAAGGTCCCAGATAATGAAGGCCAAACGAACAAGCGTGAGGATGGAAGAGAGGTTACGAAACTCAAAGGTACTTCTCTTTGGATGAGAAAGCCGCTTATCGAACTGAGCGACCTGCATCGATTCGCCGATAAGGTCAAAAGTCAAATGTGGGGAAAGCAGTTTTATGATGCCGCTCAACAGGTTATCGGCATTGCTGCATCTCCACTCGAGGTCGCGGGAGTCCTGCTCCTAAGTCGTTCTCGACGTCTAGGTGGTTCAGGTTTCAGATACGTGTACCTCAACGATTTAACCCCTCTATCCGAGGCAGCCCAAAGCATCGCAGGTCAAAAGGTCTGCTACGGCGACATCGTGATTGTAAACCCGATGCTAATGAAGGCAGTAATTATCGAGATTCAAGGTGAAGTCATCCATGGATCAGGCGCGGTACTTGACCACGATGCGGAACGTATGACTGCGCTCCAGAGCATGGGTTTCGACGTGTTCCTGGTAACCCACGATATGCTTAACGACAAAAAGCAGCTAGACACCATAGTCAAAAGCGTCTGCAGTCGTTTGGGGATTCGATATAAAGCCAAATCCGAGGCGATGAAGCGCGCCGAGACGCGACTGCGAGCAAATGTTTTGTGCAACTGGTTGGAAATCGGGAATTAGCCGGCAACGAGATACTAGAACAACCTTGTTTGCCTGCCAGTGAATTAGTGCCATTTCAAAACCATGCCGGATTACGGGGCTGGACCCGGACCGGCCGTCCATACCCTGCATTTCACGAAATTCGCAAGTCGTCTACCTGCGGTTTTGATTTTACCGATTACGATATACCCGAGGGTTCCCGGCCTGGCCCCGTAAAGCGGCATGGTTTTGAGATCGCCGGGTGGGCGGGAGCGCGATTGTTCCCGATAATGGGCCTGGTGCCGGCGGGATGGCCGTTGGGCGGATGGCGGCCCGCGCCGCGGAGGCGAAAAAACGTCGGTCGGCGGGACTCGAGATGTCCCAAGGGCGCCGGAGAGGGGGCGGCGGCGTTGCCGCCGCC
>NZ_JBQKDD010000016.1:0-29819 GCF_052122015.1 Collinsella sp. LCP19S3_A6 | reverse complement strand
TCAGCTGGGAGAGCGCTTGACTGGCAGTCAAGAGGTCAGGGGTTCGATCCCCCTCGTCTCCACCCGAGCATTGAATGAGGCTCCAACGCAAGTTGGGGCCTTTTTTCATATCAATCGTCCTACAGTTTATCTTTACTTAGTGGCTGTTGAAGTGAATCCATCCTAAATTGCAAATATGAATGAAATTAACGCCCTACGCCATTGCAGGCCAAAATAAGGCGTCAACGCAATGTAAAGAGGCCAGGCGTGTTGCCCGGCCTCGAAATACTCTGGTGGGCCCTCCGGGATTCGAACCCAGAACCCAGGGATTATGAGTCCCCTGCGCTAACCGTTGCGCCAAGAGCCCTTATGTACTGTGATAATAATTTCAACAATGGAAATTCATTTCCCATTGGGTTAAATCACGATTTGAAATACTACCATGCACAAGCATGTCGCACAACGCACGATCAAGCCATGTATTTAACACCCGGTATTCCCTGACAATCAAGATGCATCACAAGAAATATCACTGGATGGGAATTGTTCAAGCCATTATCCCAAGACTGCAAATAGAGTTAACCATCGGCGAACTGGTGCCATTTCAAAACCATGCCGGATTACGGGGCTGGACCCGGACCGGCCGTCCATACCCTGCATCTCACGAAATTCGCAAGTCGTCTACCTGCGGTTTTGATTTTACCGATTACGGCATGCCCGAGGGTTCCCGGCCTGGCCCCGTAAACCGGCATGGTTTTGAGATCGCCGGGTGGGCGGGGGCGCGATTGGTCCCGATAATGGGCCTGGTTGCGGCAGGATGGCCGTTGGGCGGATGGCGGCCCGCGCCGCGGAAGCGAAAAAACGGCGGTCGGCGGGACTCGAGATGTCCCAAGGGCGCCGGAGAGGGGGCGGCGGCGTGGCCGCCGCCCGCGGGGCGCGCCCCCGCGGGCCGGATCGGGCGTCGCGGGCCCCTCGCTCCCGAGCCCGTCCCGCATCCCCGGTCCCGCAGCCGAAAGTTTTTCCGAAATTGTCCTTGCATCGGCGGGGGAGTTCCCGTATAGTACTTTTTCGCACGGGGGCGTAGCTCAGCTGGGAGAGCGCTTGACTGGCAGTCAAGAGGTCAGGGGTTCGATCCCCCTCGTCTCCACCCGAGCATTGAATGAGGCTCCAACGCAAGTTGGGGCCTTTTTTCATATAGGCACACAAGGTCAAAGGCGGCACCATGATCCTCCTGGTCGACAAGATCGAAAAAAGCTTCGGAGCGCGCGTCCTCTTTAGCGGCGCGTCCTTCCAGATCAACCCCGGCGAACGCTTTGCGCTCGTGGGACCCAACGGCGCCGGCAAAACCACCATGCTCAAAATCATCATGGGTATCGACAGCCCCGACGCCGGCCAGGTCCAGTACTCCAAGGACTGTCAGGTGGGCTACCTCGAGCAGGAAACCAACCTGGAGCACAAGGATACGACCATCCTCGCCGAGGTCATGGCCGCCGCCAAGGAAATCCGCCGCATGGGTGAGCGCGCCAACGAGCTGCAGGCCCAGATCACCGAGCTCTCTGAGCAGGGCAAGGACGTCGACGCGCTCCTTAACGAGTACGGCCAGGTCCAGGACCGCTTTGAGCACTTGGGCGGCTACGAGCTCGAAAGTAATGCCCGCAAGATCCTGTCCGGTCTGGGCTTTAAGGTCACCGACTTTGAGCGCCCGTGTTCCGAGTTCTCGGGCGGCTGGCAGATGCGCATCGCGCTGGCCAAGCTCTTCCTGCGCCATCCCGACCTGCTGCTTCTGGACGAGCCCACCAACCACCTGGACCTCGAAAGCGTCCAGTGGTTGCGCGGCTTTATCGCCAACTACGACGGCGCCGTTCTCATCGTCAGCCATGACCGCGCCTTTATGGACGCCTGCGTCGACCACGTCGCCGCGCTCGAGAACCGCCGCGTGACCACCTACACCGGCAATTACAGCAGCTACCTCAAGCAGCGCGAGGACAACCTGGAGCAGATGCGCGCCAAGCGTGCCGCCCAGGAGCGCGACATCGCCCACATGCAGGTTTTCGTCGACAAGTTCCGCTACAAGCCCACCAAGGCCGCCCAGGCCCAGGAGCGCATCCGCAAGATCGAGCAGATCAAAAAGGAGCTCGTCATCCTGCCCGAGGGCCACAAGCACATCGACTTTAAGTTCCCCGATCCGCCGCGCTCCGGCGACATGGTCGTGGGCCTGGAGGGCGTGTCCAAGTCCTATGGCAACAAGCACATCTATAGCGATATCGACCTCAAACTCTACCGCGGCGAGCACGTGGCGCTTGTCGGCCCTAACGGCGCCGGCAAGTCCACCCTCATGAAGATCATCGCCGGCCTGGAGCCGCCCACTACCGGCGCGCGCGACCTGGGTACCAACGTGGGCGTGGCTTATTACGCCCAGCACGCGCTCGAAGGCATGACCGAGTCCAACACCGTCCTGCAAGAAATCGACACCGTCACGCCCAAGTGGACCGTGCCGCAGCAGCGCAGCCTACTGGGCGCCTTCCTGTTTAGCGACAACGATTCTATCGAAAAGCAGGTTCGCGTTCTTTCCGGCGGCGAAAAGGCGCGTCTGGCCCTGGCTAAGATGCTCGTGGCCCCCGAGGCACTTCTGTGCCTGGACGAGCCCACCAACCACTTGGACATCGACTCGGTGGACATGCTCGAGAACGCCCTGCAAAACTTCCCCGGCACCATCGTGCTGATTAGTCACGACGAGCACCTGGTGCGAGCCGTGGCCAACCGCGTGATCGATATCCGCGATGGCAAGGTCACGGTCTATGACGGCGACTACGACTACTACCTCTACAAGCGCGAGGACCTCGCAGCCCGCGCCGCCGAGGCGGCAGGGGAGAGCGTGCCCGCCGCAGCCAAGCCCACCAAAGCCAGCGCCACCCAGGCCGATACCCCCGCCGCAGCGCCTAAGCCGGCCGAGGGCAAAAAGACCAAGGAGCAAAAGCGCGCCGAGGCCCAGGCCCGCGCCGCGCTCAACAAAAAGCTCAAGGGCGTTCGCAACCAGCTCAAGAAGATCGAGGCAGAGCTGGACAAAAAACGCGCCCGCTATGACGAGCTTATGGAATTGATGGCGAGCGAAGAGCTTTATGCCGATCAGGATAAGTTTAACGCCGCGCTGGGGGAATATAACGGGCTTAAGCAAGAGCTGCCCAAGCTCGAGGACGAATGGCTCGAGCTTTCCACCCAGATCGAAGAGGAGACCGCGCGTGAACTCTCGTAAGGCCGCTGCCGTGGCGATGAGCATCATCGCCATCGCGTGCCGCATCTGCGGCATCTTTATGAGCGCGATGACCGTGCTGCTGTGCTTTAGCGGCCTTACCGCCAAGCTGCAGATTGTGGGCTTTGTCGTTGAGCTTTCGCGCGCGCTGCCGAGCGCTATCGCGGGCTACGGCGTCATCACATCGCCCTTTGGCGGTGTGTTCCGCCTGGATTACGCCATCGTGGCCGTCATCCTGTTTGTGGCCGACTACCTGCTTTCGCGCGCCTCGCGCCGCGTCCGCTAGGGGAGCGCCATGTCCAGCAGCTACCTCATGAACCTGCTTGCCAGCGCCGTCGCCGTCATCGTGGGCATCGTGATCCACGAGAGCGCACACGCCGCCGCGGCCTGGGCGCTCGGCGACAAAACGGCCCGTTCGCGCGGCCGCGTCTCGCTCAACCCGCTCAACCATATCGACCCGTTTGGCACCGTCCTCCTGCCGCTGCTCATGCTCGCGGCCGGCGGCCCGGTGTTCGCCTTCGCCAAGCCCGTGCCCGTCTACCTCAACAACCTCAAGCACCCCAAGCGCGACGAGGTCTTGGTGAGCGCGGCCGGCCCCGTATCGAACATCGCACTGGCGTGCCTTGCCGCGGCCCTCATGCACGCAGCATACGGCAACCTCTACACCAGCATGTCCTTTGCCGTAGCGTCCCAAATCATGAACTTCGGCGCCACCTTTATCGTGGTCAACCTGTCGCTCGCGTTTTTTAACCTCATCCCGATCCCGCCGCTTGACGGCTCGTCGATCATCGTGCCGTTCCTCAAAGGCAAGGCGCTCACCAACTACTACCAACTGCAGCAATACGCCATGCCGATTCTTATCATCGTGCTGTATCTGCTGCCCATGTGGACCGGCATCGATGTGATCGGCCGGTATTTCGACGTTACCGTGTATCCGCTCGCTGGGCAGCTGCTTAACTTCGCAATCGCCGGCATCTAGGGTAAACTTACAGGTCGACCGTGCAAAACGGTCGCAACATGCACCCAAACCGCGCCGCGAAGGCGCCGTCAAAGGAGGTCGAAGATGTCGTATCGCGTGTCGACGCAGGTCTACAGCGGACCGTTCGACCTGCTGCTGCAGCTGGTAACCCGCCAAAAAGTTGATATCGGCGCCATCTCGATCAGCGAGGTGGCCGAGCAGTACCTTGCCGAGGTCGAGCGTATTGAGGCGCTGGACCTGGACGTGGCGAGTGACTTTCTGCTGGTCGCGGCAACCCTTTTGGACATCAAGGCCGCCTCGCTGGTGCCCCAGGAGGCCCCGCACAAAGCCGACGACGATGACGAGATTGACGAAGACCTCGAGGAACTCAGCGCACTCGACGGCGACGCCCTGCGCGAGGTCCTGATCCAGCGCCTGATCGCCTACAAGCAGTTTAAGGGCGCGGCGGCGGCCCTTGGCGCGCGCATGCAGGCCGAAAGCCGCATGCATCCGCGTGTGGCCGGCCCCGACCCCGAGTTTTTGGGCCTTATGCCCGACTACCTGGCCGGCATTACCCTGCGCGGCCTCGCCGTCATCTGCGCCGACCTGGACGGCAAGCGCCAGACCTTCTTGCTGGAGGCCGAGCACGTGGCACCGCATCGCGTGCCGCTCGACTTGACGGTGGCCTCGGTCGACCGCTTTACCATGGCGCACCAAACCTGCACCTTCCGCGAGCTGTTGGATGGCGACGCCACCACCGAGCAGCTCGTCGTCACCTTCCTGGCCATGCTGGAGCTCGCCAAGCGAGGCTCGCTCACCCTGAGCCAGGACGAGATCTTTGGAACCATCCGTATCAACCGCGTCGAGGGCGCCGAGGCCTACGTACCCGGCGAGGGCCCCGAGCTCACCGAATAGGAGCGGCAACCATGTCAACCCTTTCTACGCTAGAGGCAAACAGCCTCAAAGGCGCCCTCGAGGCGCTCCTGCTGGTTTCGAGCGATCCGGTGAGCGCGCCCGCGCTGGCAGATGCGCTGGATATCGCCCCGGGCGAGTGCGCGTCGCTTTTGGCCGAGCTCAAAGTTGAGTACGAGGAGGCCAATCGCGGCTTTCAGCTGCGCGAGGTCGCCGGCGGCTGGCGCCTGTTTACGCACCCCGCCTACCACGATGTGGTCGAGTCCTATGTGCTGAGCTGGGACACGCAAAAGCTGTCGCAGGCGGCGCTCGAGACCCTTGCTGTGATCGCCTACCACCAGCCCGTCACGCGCGAGGTGGTCAAGGGCATCCGCGGCGTCAACTCCGACGGCGTCATCGCGTCGCTCGTTGACAAGGGTCTGGTGCGCGAGCTCGGCCGCGACCCCCAGCGCGGTCAGGCCATCATTTACGGCACGACCAACGCCTTTTTGGAGAAGTTTGGTCTGCGGTCCACCCGCGACCTTCCCGATCTGGAGCAGTTTGCCCCCGACGAGCAGTCGCGCCAGTTTATCCGCGAGCGCCTGAGCGGCCGCAGCATTCAGTCTACGCTCGAGGAGCAGGTCGAGGACCTAGACGAAGAGCGCGAGCTGCTGGATACCGATGTTGAGGATGTCGAGGCAGTCGGTGGCGAGGAAACACTTGCCACCGACGACGCTGCGGAGGATACGCATGACGAGGACTAGCGAAGCAGGGGAGACGCGCGCCGCCGGTGCCACGGGCGCACCCGCGACCGACGCCCAGCCCGTCTACCCGCACACCATGCGCCTGCAGCGCTTTTTGGCGCGCGCGGGCGTGGCGAGCCGCCGCGGCTCGGAGGACCTGATGACCGCCGGCCGCGTGACCGTCAACGGCCAGGTCGCGACCGAACTGGGCACCAAGGTCGATGTGGACCGCGACCATATCGAGCTTGACGGCATGCCCGTCAAGCTCAACCAGGGCGCCGTGTACCTGATGCTCTACAAGCCGACCGGCTATCTCACCACCATGAGCGATCCGCAGGAGCGCCCCTGCGTGGCCGACCTGGTCCCGCGCGACCGCTTTCCGGGGCTCTTCCCGGTGGGTCGCCTGGACCGAGACACCACGGGGCTTTTGCTCTTTACCACCGACGGCGACCTGTCGCAGGACCTGCTGCACCCCAGCAAGCACGTCTACAAGACCTACCAGGCGCTCGTGGACGGCCACCTGACCGATCGCGACTTGGAACCGCTGCGCCGCGGCATCGAGCTCGACGACGGCCTGTGCCAGCCGGCAATCTGCCGCGTTATTACCGCGCGCGAGGCCGAGGCGGTGGCTCCGCAGGGCGTGAAGCCCGGCACAACCGCCGTGGAGGTCATCATCCGCGAGGGGCGCAAGAACCAGGTCAAGCGCATGCTGAGCAAGATCCACCACCCGGTGATCCGCCTGCACCGCTGCAACTTTGCCGGCCTGGAGCTCAAAGATGTGGCCAAGGGCTCGTGGCGCGAGCTCACCGACCGCGAGGTACAGATCCTCAAGGCCGGCGGCATCCCGCCCAAGCAGGCCGGCGCCAAGCGCGGCGCTGCGCCGGCGACCAACACCGCGACCCGCACGCGCCACCACGGCAGCCACGGCTCCGCGCCCAAGCGCAACACCTACCGCGAGCGCTACACGGGCTAGCCAGTCCGCCAAGCCCCAGCGCCCGCGTCCCATACCAGCACGTCAACCACCGAAAGGAAGCATTGCATGATCGTCGCCATCGACGGCCCCGCCGGATCCGGCAAGTCCACCATCGCCAAGGAGATCGCCCGCCAGCTGGGCTTTAACAAGCTCGACACGGGCGCCATGTATCGCGCCGTCACCTTCGCCGCGCTCGACCGCGGCATCGACCTGAACGACGAGGCGGCCATCGATGCCCTCGCCGAGCAGATCGAGATTCGCTTTACCAACGGCACCGGCGAGGACACGCGCCTGACCATCGACGGCGCGGACGCCTCGGCTGCCATTCGCACCGCGCAGGTGGACGCCAACGTCTCCAAGGTCTCGGCCTACCCGGGCGTACGCGCGGCCATGCTCATCCATCAGCGTCGCGCCGCCGAGGACCGCGATATCGTGGCCGAGGGCCGCGACATCGGCACCGTCGTGTTCCCCAACGCGCAGGTCAAGGTGTTCCTGACCGCCGATCCGCGCGAGCGCGCCCGTCGCCGCGTGCTTCAGCGCCACCAAAACGACGCCCAGCCGCTAACCGAAGAGCAGCTCGAGGCCGAGGTCGACGAGACCCTCAACGCCCTCAAGCAGCGTGACAAGCTCGACAGTAGCCGCGAGGTCGCGCCGCTCGTGCCCGCCGAGGACGCCGTGCACGTCGACTCCACCGCACATACCATCGACGAGGTCGTCTCGATAATCGAGGACCTCATCAACCAAAGGAGGTAGCTCATGCGCCTGTTTAAGCAGACGCCCGAGGATTACTACAACGCGCCTTATGCCGAGTTCCCGGCGCTCATCCGCGGCACCGTCGCCGTGGTCATGGCAATCCTTTGGGCTTTCTCCAAGCTCATGTGGCGCTGGAAGGTAGAGGACAGCGACCTGCTGTTTGAGCGCCAGGAAGGCCGCGGCAGCGTGGTCATCTGCAACCACACCTCGATGGCCGAGCTCCTGGCTGTAGAGACGGCGCTGTTTTTTGGCGGCCGCCGCGTTCGCCCCATCTTTAAGTCCGAGTTTGCCAAGAGCAAGATCGTGCGCTGGGCCTTTAGCCGCGTGGGCGGCATTCCCGTCGAGCGCGGCACCGCCGACATGAAGTGCCTACGTGCCGCCCAGCACGCGCTGCAGCGCGGCGAGGACGTCCTGATCTTCCCCGAGGGCACGCGCATCCGCTCGCGCGAGATCAAGCCCGAGGTCCACGGCGGCTTTGCACTCATCGCCCAGATGGGCAAGGCACCCGTCAACCCGCTCGCCATCTGCGGCTGGTCCGATATCACGCCTGCGGGCAAAAAGCTCATGCGCCCCAAAAAGTGCTGGATTCGTGCCGGCAAGGCCATCTCGCTATCCGATGCACCGGCCGAGCTCAAGCGCAAGGAGCGCCTGGCATGGTTTGAGTCCGAGGCCATGAGCCGCGTCTACGCCATGCGCGACGACCTGTGCGCCGAGCACCCCGGCAGGTTCTAGCCATGGGCGAGAACGTCATGAATACCGCCGCGACCGCCGCTGAGGAGGTCGTCCCCACCATCGAAATCGCAGCGCATGCCGGTACCTGCTACGGCGTACAGCGCGCGCTCGACATGGCACTGGCCGCCGCGCCGCAGGCGGGGGAGGACGCTCAGGTCCACACCCTGGGCCCGCTCATCCATAACCCCATCGTGGTGCGCGAGCTCGCCGAGGCAGGCGTCGGTCTGGCAGACACCTTGGACGACGCCGCATCGGGCACCGTGGTCATTCGCGCGCACGGCGTGGTGCCGCAGGTCATCGAGGCTGCTTGCGAGCGCGGCCTTACCGTGGTCGATGCCACCTGCCCCTACGTCAAGAAGGTCCACGTGGCGGCCGAGCGCCTGGTGCGCGAGGGCTACCGTGTGATCGTCGTGGGGGAGCCGGGCCACCCCGAGGTTGAGGGCATCCTGGGCCACGCCGGCGATGACGCGCAGGTCGTGAGTTGTGCCGCCGACGCCGACGCGCTACCACTCAAGGGCAAGGTGGGCCTGGTTGTGCAGACCACCCAAACCGCGCAGAACCTGGCCGAGGTTGTGGCCTCCATCACCCCGCGCGTGCAGGAACTACGCGTGATCAACACCATCTGCGCTGCCACGAGCGAGCGACAGCAGGCGGCCGCAACCCTTGCCAACCGCTGCGACTGCATGGTCGTCGTGGGCGGCAAAAACTCCGGCAATACGCGCCGCCTGGCGCAGATTTGTGCCGATGTCTGCGAGCACACCCATCACATCGAGGAAGCATCCGAGATTGAGGCCGCATGGTTTGCCAACGCGCGCCACATCGGCATCACCGCCGGAGCCTCAACTCCGCAAGAACACATCGAACGCGCCGTTGCGCGCATCAAGGAGCTTTGTCGCTAATCATGGACCAGACCGTACCCGCATACGCCGCCGAGGTGGCCGATTACGGGCGCAGCCGCGACCCCGAGCCGGGTGAGGGCGCGCTCGTTAAGAACGTGCGTCCCGAATCGCCCGCATGGGATGTGGGTATCGAGCCGGGCATGCGCGTGCTCACGGTCAACGGCGAGCGACTCACCGACATGATCGTGTGGCTCTGGGAGGCCGACGAGGACACCGTCGACCTAGAGGTTCTCGACCCGCGCGACGGCACCGTCACCCCCGTTGAACTCGACCGCTTTCCCGGCGAGGACTGGGGCCTTGAGTTCGACGGCCCCATCTTCGACGGCATGCGCACCTGCGTAAACGCCTGCGTGTTCTGCTTTATGACCATGCTGCCCAAGGGCGGCCGCTCCACGCTGTATATTCGCGATGACGACTACCGCCTGAGCTTTTTGCAGGGCAACTTTGTCACGCTCACGAACCTTTCCGACGAGGACGTGCAAAACGTTATCGACCGCAACATGAGTCCCATGAACGTGTCGGTCCATGCCGTAAGCCCCGACGTCCGCCGCCGCATGATGGGCCGTAACGCCCAGCGCGGCATGGACGTGCTCGAGACCATCATGGCCGCCGGCATCGAGATTCACGCGCAGATCGTTTTGTGCCCCGGCATGAACGACGGCGAGGAGCTGCAAAAGACCCTACGCTTTTGCGAGGAACACGAGCAGATCACGAGCCTGGGCATTGTGCCGCTCGGTTTTACCAAGCATCAGAGGCGCTTTACCTGGTCATACAGCGACAAGCCCGAGCTCGCGCGCGAGACCATTGCCATGATCCGTCCCTTCCAGGATCGTGCCTACAAGCGCTTTGGCCGCCACACCTTCCAGATGAGCGACGAGTTCTATCTGGACGCCGGCATCGAGCCACCCCAGGCCGATTTTTACGACGGCTACCCGCAGTATTACGACGGCATCGGTATGATTCGCTCGTATCTGGACGAGACTGACGATGTGCTCACCGCCGATGCCGAGCGTCTGGCCCGCGTCCGCGAGGCAATCGCCGCCCGTGGCCAGCGCCTCCTGTGCCTCTCCGGCACCAGTGCGCGCGACACCGTGGCGCGCTTTGTGGAGTCGCCACGGGGCCTTGCCGGCACCGTCACCGCTATCGAAAACCGTTACTTTGGCGGCAACGTGGATGTGACCGGCCTCATCGTCGCCTGCGACATTCTGGAGCAGCTGCCGCAGGACCTCTCGGGGGTTATGCTCTTTGTGCCTAAGCTCATGTTCAACGCTGACGGCATGACGCTTGACGAGTATCATCGTGACGATTTGCTCGCAAGCCTTGAAGCTCGCGGCGCCGAGGTTCATGTGGTGTCGACCATGCCGCATGAGCTGCTCGATACCCTGGAGCATATCCTTGGCATTGTGCCCGCAGGCTCTACTAATTCCGCTGACCCTACCCATTAAAGGAGTGCAGATGAAACCTATCGTCGCCGTCGTCGGACGCCCCAACGTGGGCAAGTCCACGCTCGTTAACCGCCTGGCCCAGACCTCGGACGCCATCGTCCATGAGTCCCGCGGCGTAACGCGCGACCGCTCCTACCACACGGCCGATTGGAACGGCCGCGAGTTCACCATCGTCGACACGGGTGGCATCGAGCCGCTCAAGAGCGATGACGTCTTTGCCACGTCCATCCGCGACCAGGCCCTCGCCGCCGCCGAGGAAGCCGCCGTCATCCTGTTTGTGGTCGACGGCCGCACCGGCGTCACCGAGGAGGATGAGTCGGTCGCCCGCATGCTCAAGCGCTGCGACAAGCCGGTCTTTCTGCTGGTGAACAAGCTCGACAACCCCGATCGCGAAAACGACAGCATCTGGGAGTTTTATTCGCTCGGCATCGGCGAGCCAACGCCGCTCTCGGCCCTGCACGGCCACGGTACGGGCGACCTGCTCGACGACATCGTTGCCCTGTTGCCCGAGGAGGAGGACGAGGTCGCCGACGAGTTCCCCGACGCGCTGAACGTCGCCATCATCGGCCGCCCCAATGCCGGTAAGTCCTCGCTGTTCAACCGCATCCTGGGTGCCGACCGCTCTATCGTGTCCAACATCGCCGGCACCACGCGCGACGCCATCGACACCGTCGTGGAGCGCAGCGGCAAGCACTACCGCATGGTCGACACCGCGGGTATTCGCAAGAAGAGCACCGTGTACGAGAACATCGAGTACTACTCCATGGTCCGCGGCCTGCGCGCCATCGACCGTGCTGACGTGGCACTGCTCGTCGTCGACGCCTCCGTGGGCGTTACCGAGCAGGACCAGAAGGTCATGGGTCTTGCCATCGAACGCGGCTGCGCCATCGTCGTTCTGCTCAACAAGTGGGATCTGCTCGACGACGACCGCAAGCGCGAGGCCTGCATGGAGACCGTCGACCGCCGTCTGGGCGTCATGGCTCCCTGGGCCCAGTACCTGCGCATCTCTGCCCTGACCGGCCGTAGCGTCGAGAAGATCTGGGCGATGGTCGATGCTGCCGAGAAGACGCGCTCGCAAAAGATCACCACCTCGCGCCTCAACACCTTCCTCACCGACCTGCGCGAGTTTGGCCACACCGTGGTGGACGGCAAGCGTCGCCTGCGCATGCACTACGTGACCCAGACAGGCGTCAACCCGCCGACGTTTACGTTCTTCGTCAACCACAGCGACCTGGTCAACGACACCTACCAGCGCTATGTGGAGAACCGTATGCGCTCGACCTTCGATTTTTCCGGCACGCCCATTCGACTCTTCTTTAGGAAGAAGGAGCAAAAGGATGCATAATCCGATTCTGCTGACCGCCATCTGCGCCGTGGTCTCGTTCTTTATCGGAGCGATTCCGTTTGGCCTAATCCTGGGCCGCGTGTTCAACCACACGGATATTCGCAAGGCGGGCTCCGGCAACATCGGCACCACCAACGCCCTGCGCGTAGCCGGCCCCAAGGTCGCGGCGCTCACGCTGCTGCTCGACTGCTTGAAGGGCGCCATCTGCGTCCTTATCGGGCGTCCGCTCATCGCGAGCGTGGGCTATGGCTTCCCGGTGAGCATCATGGCTCCCGGTGCCGCCGGCGACTGGATGCTCGGTGTCATTTGTCTGGCAGCGGTGTGGGGCCACATCTTCTCGCCCTACCTCAACTTCCACGGCGGCAAGGGCATTGCCGTGGGGCTGGGCGTCATACTGGCCTGGTACTGGCCCATCGGACTTTCGCTGCTGGGCATGTTTATCGTGGCCGTCGCCATCACCAAGTATGTGTCGGTGGGCTCGCTTGCCGCGGCCATCGGTCTTCCCATCGCCGCCTGCGCGGTCTTTCCGTACAGCAGCCTGGGCCTCAAGTTTTGCATGGCGATGATCGGCATCACCGTGGTGTGGGCCCATCGCGCGAACATCAAAAAGCTCATGACGGGTAAGGAGTCCAAGCTTTCGTTTACCAAGCGCGTCACCGAGCCCGACGATAAGTAGGAGAGAGTCATGAATGTTGCGCTGATTGGCTCCGGCTCCTGGGGAACCGCCGTCGCCGGCCTTGCCGCCGCGCGAGCCGAGCGCGTGACCATGTGGGCCCATAGCGAGCAGACGGCCGCCGGCATTAGCGGCGAGCACCGCAACCCGCGCTATCTGGTGGACTACGTGCTGCCGGAAAACGTCGTCGCCACGACGGACCTGTCGCGGGCGCTCGACGGTGCCGATGCGATCATCTTTGCCGTGCCTTCCACGCACCTGCGCGACGTGTGCCATCGGGCAGCGCCCTTTATCGATACCGAAACTCCGGTCCTGTGCCTTACCAAGGGCATTGAGCCCGAGTCCGGCATGCTCATGAGCGAGGTCATCGCCAGCGAGATCGGCAACGAGGCACGTGTGGCGGCGCTCTCGGGCCCCAACCATGCCGAGGAGATATGCCGCGGCGGACTTTCCGCCGCCGTCATCGCCAGCAAAGACTCGCAGGTAGGGGAGACCTTTAAGGACCTGCTCCTATCCACGGCCTTCCGCATCTATCTGTCGCAGGACATGACCGGCGTCGAGGTTTGCGGCGCCATGAAAAACGTCATCGCCATCGTGTGCGGCATCTCCGCCGGTACCGGCGCGGGCGACAACACGCTCGCCCTTATCATGACGCGCGGCCTGGCAGAAATCAGCCGACTGGTGCACGCCCGCGGCGGCCAGGCCATGACCTGTATGGGTCTTGCCGGCATGGGTGACCTTATTGCCACCTGCACCTCCGAGCATTCGCGCAACCGCACCTTCGGCTACGAGTTTGCCCACGGCGTATCGCTCGACGAGTATCAGGCGCGCACGCATATGGTGGTCGAGGGCGCCGTCGCCGCCCGCAGCGTGAGCGAGCTCGCCCGTTCGCTGGGCGTAGACATTCCGCTCACCTTTGCCGTGGAGCAAACGCTCTACAACGGTGTTACTGTGGATAGGGCGCTCGAGATCCTTACCGACCGCGTCCCCTCTCAAGAGTTCTACGGACTCACCGACTAGCGCAGAAAGGCTACTACCATGGGTTCCATCAAAATCGCTCCGTCCGTCCTTTCGGCTGACATGGCCAACCTCAAGGGCGAGCTCGACAAGATCGCCGGCGCCGACTATGTGCACTTCGACGTCATGGACGGTCACTTTACCGGCAACCTCACCTTTGGCGTCGAAATCCTCAAGGCCGTCAAGCGCTCCACCAAGGTGCCGGTCGACGCGCACCTGATGGTGTCGAACCCCGACGAGACGGTCGATTGGTACGCCGACGCCGGCGCCGATATGATCACCGTGCACTACGAGGCCTCCACGCACCTGCACCGCACGCTCACGCATCTACAGCAACGCGGCGTCAAGGCCGGCGTGGTGCTCAACCCCGCCACGCCCGTCTGCGTGCTCGAGAGCATTATCGAGGTCGTCGACATCGTGCTGCTCATGAGCGTGAACCCCGGCTTTGGCGGCCAGAGCTTTATCCCGGGCACGCTGCATAAGCTCCACGAGCTCAAGGCCATGTGCGAGCGCCACGGTGTGTCGCCCATGATCGAGGTCGACGGCGGCATCTCTTCCAAAAACATCGCCGAGGTCGTCAAGGCCGGTGCCGACGTGCTCGTAGCCGGCTCCGCCGTATTTAAGTCCGAAGATCCCGCCGCCGAGGTTGCGCTGCTGCAGAAGCTGGGCAACGAGGCCGCACAGGAGGCATAAACCCTTATGACCGCAGGTCAAAACCGCATACCCGTGAATCTTGACTATGCCGCCTCGACGCCCATGCGCGCCGAGGCGCTCCTTGCGCAGCGCGAGTACGACGAAAGCGAGCTTGCCGGCGTCAACCCCAACTCGCTGCACTCGCTCGGCCGCAAGGCTGCCGCACGTCTGGAGGTTGCACGCCGCGAGATCGCCCGCAGCTTTGGCGCACGCGTTCGCCCGTCCGAGATTGTCCTAACCAACGGCGGCACCGAGGCCAACCAGCTGGCGCTCCTCGGACTTGCCGAGGGTGCTCGTCAGCGCGATCGAAAGCGCGAGCGCGTGATCGTGTCTGCGATCGAGCACGATTCGATTCTGGACAACCTGCCGCTGCTGCGTGCCGCCGGCTTTACCGTCGACCTGGTGCAGCCCTGCCGTGCGGGCTACATCGAGCCTGCCGAGCTGAGCGACTTGTTGGGCGACGACGTCGCGCTCGTGAGCATCATGGCCGCCAACAACGAGACTGGTGTGGTACAGCCTATTCGCGAGCTTGCCGCGGCTGCGCACACCGCGGGCGCCCTGTTCCACACCGATGCCATCCAGGGCTATCTGCATATTCCGCTCGATGTGACCGAGCTGGGCGTCGATGCTATGACCGTTGCAGCACACAAGATTGGCGGCCCCGTAGCCTCCGGCGCGTTATACCTAAAAAGCCGCACGCCGCTGCGCCCCCGCATCTTTGGCGGAGGACAGGAAGCCGGACGTCGTGCCGGCACGCAGGACCTGCGCACGCAGCTGGCCTTTGCCGCTGCCGCCTCGTCTCTGGCGCCCCATGTGGCTCAGGAACGCGAGAAGCTGCAAGCCCTTTCCGACAAGCTCTACGCCACGCTCACGGCCCATCCGCGCATTCACGCCACCATGGGCGACTACACGCAGGCCGACCGTCTGCCCGGCATGGTATCGATCTATATTGACGGCATGGACTCCGAGGAGCTCATCATCAAGCTCGACGCCGCCGGGTTTGAGGTGTCGGCCGGATCGGCTTGCTCGAGCGGCAGCATGGACCCGAGCCACGTGCTCAGCGCCATGGGCATTGGTCGCGAGCAGGCGCTGGGCGCACTGCGCATCTCCTTCGATGACCGCGTGAATCCGAGCGATCTGGACGACTTTGCCCAGACGCTGCTCTCGATCGTAGGTGCCGCATGATCGTCGCCGAGCTCGAGCGCGCCCTGCTGGCACGCTATCCCAAGACGGACGCCGAGCCCTGGGACCACGTAGGCTTATCCGTTGGCGACCCCGACGACGAGATTCGCGGCGTTGCCTGCGCGCTTGACGCTACCAGGGACAACGTGCAGCGCGCCTTGGAAGCCGGAGCCAACGTGTTGCTCACGCATCATCCCGTCTACATCAAGGCGCCCGAGTCGTTTTGCCCGCCCAGCGCAACGCGCCCCCAAAGCAGCGCGGCGCTCTACGAGGCGGCCCGCTGCGGGGTGAGCATTATCTCGCTCCACACCAACCTGGACCGCTCGCACGAGGCACGCATCTGCCTAAGTAAGCTGTTGGACGCGGCGCCTGCAAGCTCGTTGGAGCACGTGGACGACCCCGAGTCGACCGGCCTGGGCGCGCTTGCAACACTCAACGACCCGTGCACGCTGCGCGATCTTGCCGCCCGTGCTGCCACGGCCTTTGGCAGCGACCCACGCGTATGGGGCGATGCCGAGCGCCCGTGCCGCACCGTCGCCATTCTGGGCGGCTCCCTCGGCGACTTTGGCGAGCTTGCCATCGCCGCCGGTGCGGATGTCATCGTGACGGGCGAGGCGGGCTATCACGTGGCGCAAGATCTTGCCTTGCGCGGGCTGAGCGTGATCTTGCTCGGCCACGACCGCTCCGAGGAGCCGTTCGTGGATATCTTGATGAACTCTGCGGTTGACGCCGGGGTCGACCCCCGTCATGCGATTAAAATACTGAACCCTTGCCAATGGTGGACTGTGACAAAAGGAGAGAACTTATGAGCGCCGGCGCTACGCTACTCAAGCTGCAACAGATCGATTTGGAGCTCGCCCGCAACAAGAGCGAACTTGCCAATATGCCGGAGCTCAAGGAGCTCGCCTCAAAGCGCAAAACCTATGTAAAGCTTAAGTCCGAAATGACCAAGCTCTATGCTCAGCGCAAGGACCTCGACATTGAGCTGGACGATCTCAACACCACCGAGATCCAGACCAACAACGCCATCGAGGCCGCCAAGAAACGCCACGTCGACGGCTCTGACTACCGCGAGGTCCAGGATCTGGAAAACGAGCTCGCCACCCTGGCCAAGCGACTGGACAAGATTGAGCACACCCGCAAGGATGTCGTTGTCGCCCACAAGGAGGCGCTCGACCGTGAGGCTCGCGCGCAGGCCATCATCGCCAAATTCGAGGAGGGCGTGAAGGCCGACACCAAGGCCGCCCGTGCCAAGGCCGCCGATCTGCAGGCCCAGATTGATGCCGCCACCAAGGAGCGCACCGCGCTTGCCGCCACGCTGCCGACCGACGTGCTCACCGACTACGAGCGTCTACTCAAGCAGTTCCGTGGCCTGGCCGTCGAGACCATCAAGGGCAACATCCCCACGGTCTGCCACACCGCGCTGCAGGCGTCGTCCATGAGCGACCTCAACCACGACGGTAGTGAGATTACGCACTGCCCGTACTGCCACCGCCTGCTCGTGCTCCCCAACAAGGAAGCCTAACAATGACGACGGCACCCGACAATTCAATGCAACTTGAGGGAAAAACGATCCTGCTGGGCATTACCGGCGGGATCGCCGCCTATAAGTCGTGCAATATCGTGCGCCTGCTGCAAAAGCGCGGCGCCCGCGTCAAGGTCGTTATGAGCGAGCATGCCACGGAGTTTGTGGGCCCGCTCACCTTTCGCGCGCTCACAGGCGAGCCGGTCGCTGTAGGTCTGTTCGACGACCCCTCCGACCCCATCCACCATATCTCGCTGGCGCAGGAGCCCGACTTGGTGGTCGTGGCGCCCGCCACGGCCAATATCATCGCCAAGATGGCCAACGGCATCGCCGATGACCTCATCTCCACCACCCTGCTTGCCACGCCGCGTCCTATCGTGGTCGCGCCGGCCATGAACAATGGCATGTGGAAGGCGCCGGCCACGCAGGCCAACATGACCACGCTGCGCGAGCGCGGTGTCCACGTTGTGGGTCCGGGTAGCGGCTACCTTGCCTGCGGCGATGTGGACACGGGACGCATGAGCGAGCCCGAGGACATCGTCGAGGCCGTCTGCAAGCTGCTCGACCCCGCTCCTCAGGACCTTGTGGGCAAGCGCATCGTGATCACCGCCGGCCCCACGCACGAGCCGATCGACCCCGTGCGCTTCATTGGCAACCGTTCATCGGGCAAGATGGGTATCGCCCTGGCGGGGGAGGCCGCGCGCCGCGGTGCCGCCGTCACGCTTGTGCTGGGACCGACATCGCTCGACGTTCCCCGCGGTGTAGCGTGCGTGCGCGTACAAACCGCCGCGGAAATGCTCCAGGCTGCGCTGAGCGCCTTCCAGACGGCCGACGCGGCCATTTGTGCCGCCGCCGTCGCCGACTACACGCCTTCGGCCCCGGCGGACCATAAACTCAAAAAGGCCAACGAGCGCCTGGATCGAATTGAGCTCGTCGAGACCGTTGACATCCTGGCCGAGCTCTCACGCCAAAAGGGCGATCGCCATGTGATCGGCTTTGCTGCCGAGACCGATAACGTCGTGGAGTACGCGCAGCGCAAACTCGTGCGCAAGGGTTGCGATGCCATTATCGCCAACGATGTCTCGCGCGCCGATTCGGGCTTTGGGACCGATACCAACAAGGCCTGGATAGTAAGTACAGCGGGCACGCAAGAACTTCCCGTACTAACAAAACACCAGCTCGCAGATACAATTTTAGACTTGCTTCAAAATTTGTAAAAAAGTTCTTGCACAAGGACAAAGTTTCGGGTTACTATACTCCCTGTTGCGAGCGAGAGCAGAGCAACAAACAAAAGCTTCGGGACGTGGCGCAGCTTGGTAGCGCACTTGACTGGGGGTCAAGGGGTCGCTGGTTCGAATCCAGTCGTCCCGACCAGAAGTTTGCAGGTCAGGCACCTAGTGCCTGGCCTTTTTTTTCAGGAATCATCAGGGAATCACCGGAGAATCACCGGCTGTTTTTTAGCCAATAAAGACACGCCCTTCTACCTGCACTTTTGTAGAATCTCGGTTTTAATGGATCCCCCCTTCACTTTCTTTCCATATTTGTTGAATTCACTGATTCGTTTTGATTCCACATTTGTAGTCTATCTAGCCTAAATTTTTCTACATACGCGAAAATCCCCTACCTGTGCCTAGCTACTGCGGCTACGACATCCAAGCCAACTGTCCCGCCCTGCTTCACTAATTCCCCGCACGTTCGCACGGAACCCCGACACCGCCCAAGGGCCACGATACTTTTTCGATTTCTTTCGGCAGCGAGAGGAAGGCTTCCGTGCCTGCCGAAACAAGGCACTGCGCTCCAAAAAGCTAACGCCGCGGGTATTAAGCCGACACCGCTACGGTGCCACCGGCCATCGCTGCGGGCACCTGCGGCGTAATCGCCCCAGAGTCCGCCATCTGGGCCGCCATGCCGGCGAAGTCCTAGGCGACGGCGTGAGCGTGCGGCTCAGGGCGGCGTTCGCGCCGTCATTCTCGTGCGACCTCAAGAGAGTGCGTCGGCGCGGGCTCGACTAGGGCGAGCTCGCCACCGTCATCGACTTCATCGTCGAGAACGCCCCGAAGCGCTGGAGGAACTTCATAGACGCCGCATTCGCACGCTCAAGGGCGCATTGAGGGGCAGGGCTGAGGGCTTGAGGATCGGGGCTTGGGACTAGAAGGGGGCTCGGAAGTCGCGGGTCAGGATTCGAACATCGACCCACGCGCTTGGCGATTCTTACCAGTTCAGACGGCTTGCAGGCTATTCGCGCTGCGGGAGAGACTCGCACCACTGCAGCAATGCGCTCAACATAGCGGGCTTGTCTTGCACGAACTGTTCACGCCTCACACCGCGGCGCGGCTCAAAGCGAATGACGTAACCACTGTTGTCCAGGTACACGTCATAGCTTTCGGGGGCGCCGGGCAGGTTCAGCGCTACATGGCGCGTGCTGCGAATGCGTTGCGGCGCCTCCGTAAGAGACTCGTTGGGCAGCTGACCGCCGCATATCTCTTCTAGTGCGCGGAAGCGGCGTCCGAAGCTCAGGTAACCGTGGCAACCGCTGTCTGCATGCCCGGCACAGCAGAACTGCGTTTTATAACCCTTATCGTTCAGTATGCGCACATGGGGCTGCAGCTCGTGGTCGATCGCTACCAGGTGATCAGGGCGCTTGCCGCATTCGCATTCGCCCAAGGGCTTAAAGCACTTCGGGCACACGAACAGCATGCACTTCATGGTTTGCTCGGGCGTGAGCTCCCTGATTCCCAGGGCTGCGATTTCTGCCGCAGGGGCTTCGGGCTGCACGCAGGGGCAGCCGCTTGCGCGCAGAATTGCGTCGATGCGAGCCACGGTGGTGCGCTCCATTTTCAGGGCGATGGCTTCGTCGCGCATCGCGCCAAACGCTTCGATGTCTTTCGTAACTGCAGAAAGCGGGGTTCGCCGAGAGATGTACACGAATGCGTTCTTTTCCCTCGCAGCGGGTTCGCCCTCAATCTTCACCGTGACGCCGGCTTTTGCATAGGTGCCGTACTGCACGCCATTCGCTTTGTCCAGCGTCTGGACCTCGCCCCGCGTGAGACCATGCCACAGCACGCCTTCCACAAACGATCCTTCCATGCGCATGATGGTGGGACGGCCCTTCGCGTCGCACGCCAGCGTGTAGCCATAGAGCTTCGCCTTGGTTGCATAAACATGGTGACCGCCTTCGAGCTTTTTGGCAATGCGGTCATGGCTGATGTCAAATCCATATGCGAAGTACGGGGTTTCCGCATACTCGCGGGTGTCGGCGGAGTGTTCGCGCGCGCTGAACACCGGGACAGAGGGACGATTAAAGTTGTGCACGTCAAACTCAGGCAGGCTGTTGCACCAGCCGAGCAGGGTGCGCAGCAGGGCCTTGCGCTGCTTTTCGAACTCATCCAGCGTAAGGGAGTAACTAAGGTCTGCCTGCAGCGCAGGGTCGCTGCTGCGCACTGCGCGGAACCCTTCGGGGACGTCAATCTTGTAACCGAACTCGCCTGGGGTCTTGATTGCCAAGTAGATGCGGTGCGACCCGCAGAAGGTGGCCTCACTCGCTTCCATCACCTGGTAGCGCTTAGAGCGCAGGATGCGTCCATGCTGCTGAAGGCCACGGGGGAAACGGCGTGCGTAGTAACCGGTGTAACGGCATGTGCAATCGGCGATCTGGTGACCTTCACCGCACACGAAGTCGGCGTATCCGCGTGCAGCGGGGAGGTCGATCTTGGCTGCGCCATACGCCGCCGACTCTTCTTGCGCGCGCAAGCGGTCCAGGCTGTCGGCGCGCATGTCGGACATCTGCGCCAAGGTTGCCTCATCAAGCTGCATCACGCGGCCGGCTTCGACCACGCGGTCGATGTAATCGTACTTTTCGGTGTACCTGCGCAGCGGGGTGCGCTCAGAGATGTAGACCATCGCCTCAAGGGTTGCGGGAACCACATCGCCTTCGCGCCCGACGGTCACGGTTTCCTTGCGGTAGCAACCAGATGCAACGCCTTCGTAGCGGTCGAGAGACGCCACGTGAGAGCTATCGAGCGCCCACAGCGCGCCTTGCACATGCGACTCCTCGCGCTTGGTGATGGTGAGGTATCCGGCGGTATCGAACGCCAGCTCATAGCCGTTCAGGGTCGCTTTGCCCAGCAGCACCGCGCCGGGGCAGCGGGTTTCAACTTGATGGATGTCAAGGTTGCTGCCGTACGCGAAGTTGATGGTCGAGGGTGCAGTCTCGGGGTGACGGGCTGAGGCGTTGTTGCGCTTCTCGTTGTACTTCATGGTTCATGCCTTTCGGTGTTGCGATGGGCTTCGGTCGCTCGAGCTGATTGCAGCATACGACCTGAAGCCGAAAAGGCGTGAAAACCTGAGGTTGACATTTTAAGAAATAGAACGAAAAGGACGGCCATGCACGAAATCGCGCAGGCAGAAAGCGCTGTTCGAGGCGCATCCTGCGAAAGGATACCCGTTCAGAAGGGTTGTTGCCAGTTTTTATCGATTCGTTTTTTTTACGAGCGCACGAAGAGGTTGCGTTTAGAAAAACGCAAGGGCGGCTGTTTTGCTTGTAAGCAAACATGAAATCGGCCGCAGCAGCACCGCCTGGGAGGGCGGGCGAGGGGCTTGGCCGCAACTTAATTCCCGGATGCGGCCACCACGCTAAATACTTGAGAATCGTCGACCGCCCAGTATCTGCCATCCAAAAGTTTAAACACGATATAGCTGCCGTCTTTGCTTATTTCGGCGGCGTTTACGCATTTCTGAAGATCGGCGTGGTGCGCGAAGCAGCCGACGAGCACATCTCCATTTACAAGCCCGACTTTAAGATTGAGACCCATCTTCTCATACATAACGATACGATCCGAATCGTCCACGCCCTTGCTTGAGTCGAAGTCGGGCCTTAGCCCAGCGAGGCGAACCCCTCGCTTATCCAACGCTTTGTCGATTCCGCCCTTGGCGTAGTCGCTCAGCTGGTAATAGATTCTGCGCGCGAGATCATCTGCCACGACGCGCTCTGGGTCCCCGCCTGACCGTTCCGCTCGAAACTCGCCTAATGCCGACAGCATCAGGTACACCTCATGCAATCGCAGCGGCAGAAAGATCGGGTGGGCCGTCGACTTCAGGCCGCCGCGGCTTGTCGGCTCGGCCTTGATGTAGGAGTCGCCAAAACGCACGCCGTCTGCCAGGGCGCTCAGGCGCTTTTGCACCGCCGTGCGCGAGCAGCCCAGGTACGCGGCGATCGCTTGCTGGGTCATTCCCTTATGCGCCGCTTTGAGCAGCATGAGATTTGCCTCGTCCGTGCCTATGAACGACTTGTCCAGGTTGTAGTGGCGCTTTTTTGGGGCGCCGCCGATCTCGTTGCCCTTTTCGAACAGCTCGTGCACGCTCGGGAACAATTCATGGCGGCCGTTGCTTTGGGGGCCTTCCTCTGAGTTGGCATAATCTGCCAGCGCCTTGCAAAACAAGCGATAGTTTTCGTCAGTGACGAAAGTGGGCCACTGCATGTTGTGAAAGCGTGTGCCTTCACGTGTGTCGGCGAATTTCGCATACGCAGACTCAGGATCGCAACCGACCCTTTCCGCAATTTCCGCAACTCTCATGCCAATCCCTTCCGCAACCCAATCACACGCACGAAAAACCTATCAAGCCAGAAGATTGATGTGGCAAAAAAGAAGAAGAGGCATTACACCCCTCCTTCTGGACAGCCTGCACCCCGGTTCCCTGCCTGCCAGTTCGCCCCCCGAAACCCTCGGGGCGCTGTGGGGTCGAACCCCTCCGCATGGAAAATTCTATCGCGGCCATGCCCGCTATGCGTGTCACGCACACCACGCCAAACGTCAGGTTTACCAGCCGGGACTGAGCCCTCTTTCGAGAGCAGGGTTATATTAGCATCTACAAACTCGAAAAACCCTGCCGCATTTGAGGAGTACCAAGAAAACGGTCTACACCTTGAATATCAACCTCATCCGAACACCTCCCGCATTCACACGAACATGTACGGATGAATGCGGGAATCCGATACCCTGAGGGCCGGATCGGCCGGCCCACTAGGCACGAGCGGGACACGGTCCAGAGGATGCCGGAGCGCAGGGTCCCGTGCAGGGAGATCGCGGGGGAGCCGGGCAGGTCGCCCTAGACGGTGAGCGCCGAGGTGCCGTCGCGCCCACCCATGAAAAGAGGGTTTCTTTGCGGGCGCCGCATCCGCACGCCCCCGCAAAGAAACCCTCGCACTCGCATCTCTACCTGCGAACCCGCACGCGCCCTCGCGCACGCGCCGCGGCAGCTGCTAGTCGCGGTAGAACGAGCCCATGTAGCGGATGTACTCGTCCTCGGTGTGGTTGGCCTTCCAGTCGTGGACGGAGTCCTTGTTGCGCTGGCCGGCGATGACGGAGAGCTCCTTACCCAGCTTCTCAAAGGCCTCGTCGACGCACTCCTCGGGGGTGAGGGCGATCTTCATGACGGCCTCGCCCTGCGGGCCGCCGGGGAGGTTGGACAGCAGGCTGGGGGTTAGGGTGGTGCCGAGGGTGATGACCTCGACGTCGACACCGGTGCCCTCGCACTCGCAGGCCACGGCCTCGGTCATCTTGAGGATGAAGGCCTTGCCCGCGCCGTACTGGCCGTTCCAGGGGCTGGAGCTGATGCCGGTCATCGACGAGACGTTGATCACGGCGCCGCGGTCCTGGGCGGCAAAGATCCGCATGTAGTGGTGGAAGCACTTGAGGAAGGTCACGACGTTGACGTTGATCATGGCCTCGTGCTTCTCCCAGGGAGTGTCCTGGATCTTGCCGAAGCTGTGCAGGCAGGCCACGTAGCTCATGAAGCCCATGTCCAGGCCCTCGGTCGCGGCGAAGACGGTCTCGGCAGCGTCGGGCTGGCTAAAGTCGGCGCGCACGACCTTGGTCTCCACGCCGTAGGTCTCACGGATCTCGCCGGCGAGCACGTTCAGCTTCTCCTCGCGACGGCCGACCATGACGACATTCATGCCGCCGGCGGCGATCTTCTCGCAGAACGCCTTGCCGACGCCCTCGGTCGCGCCCAGGATCAGGCCCCACTCACCGTACTTTTCCCTCAGGTTCATACTGCATCCTCTCTCTCGATGCCCATGCGGGCACCTCTCCTTTAGCGTGCGGCCGCTCAGCCGCATACGGTGCGCCATTATGCGCTGAACAAGAGGGGAGTGCGTTCACGACTTTGCGAACGAGCCCGAAACAACGATGAACGGTGTCGGTCTATCACCACAATGAAACCCTTGCAGTATCAAGAGGGGAGGTGCTGGCGGGTGGAACCAAAAGGTGAACGCCGCCATCTCTAGCTCCACCTTATCGGGTTTCCCGTCGCAAGCCATGCTTCAAAGAGCTTGCGCAGCGAAACGTTGGCGAAGGTCCAGGACCACGCTTTGCTGCTGCCCACTGTGACTCGGCCCTCGGCTCTGCGTAGAACCCGAAGCCGCTTTTGCAGTCGATGCGATTGACCCCGTCGAGGTCGGTGAGGGTGTAGCTTTCGCCCTCTCCATCCTGGCTCGAGCGTCCCTTGCGCTCGAAAGCAAAGTGACTTGACGCGAAGAGCACCTCACCAGCGCCGTTATTTTTTGGCATCTTTGGGGGCTGATGTACACAAATGCGACTCCACGTGCCGACCAGCAGCGTCCTCCACATGTCTGGACTCTCTATGCTTACGCTGGATAGACATCGCCAGAACGGGTATAGTATCGAGAGTTTTGTCGTTTACCAGCGGGGGAGTCCTGTGGGCATCAAAAAGAAGATCAAAAAGGAGCTTATCGGCACCTCCGATTACCCGTCGAATAAGATTTTCACGATCTCCAATTTCATTACCTTCACGCGCCTGGTCCTCACGCTGGTCTTCCTGTACCTGTTTGTGACGGACAACAACCGTGTCGTCGCCATTGTCATCTATGCCATCGCGGCCTCCACCGACTGGATGGACGGTCAGATTGCCCGTATGACTAAAACGGTCTCGTGGCTCGGCAAGGTTATGGATCCCATCTGCGACCGTGCGCTGCTATTTACAGGCGTTTTAGGTCTCGTGGTTCGCGGCGAGCTTCCCATCTGGGTCTGCGTGCTCATCATTGGGCGCGATATCTACCTGGGCATCGGCACGCTCATCGTGCGCCACTACCACCGCCGCCCCATCGACGTAGTGTTTCCCGGCAAGATTGCCACGGCGCTGCTCATGACCGGCTTCTCGCTCATGCTGCTGGGCTTTCCCGTCGTGGACGGCTGGCATCTGCTGCCCGCCACGTTCACGGCCTTCCCGGGCCTCAACGGCAGCTCGGTACCGCTTGGCATCTTTTTTGTGTATGGCGGCGTCATCTTCTCCATGCTCACCGCTGTCATCTATTCCATTAAGGGTGGAGCGGCCATTAAACAGGCTGTTGCGCATCCAGAGGACGAAGACGTCGACTTTCTTAACCCCGAAATCGAAGACTAAGCCATTGGGGTATTATTACGTACAGTTCATTCTTTGCGGCATGTCCGCGTTAAGTTAGGGGTTGTCATGGACAACATGGTTAACAATATGCCTCAAAACGATAAGACTGCCGACGCAACCTGCGTCTTCCGTGTGCCTTCGAGCGACGTTACCGTTCCCGATCTTATGGCGAACGTTCGCATCACTGCCCCCGTTCTGTCTATTGTCAAGGGGCCGCAGACCGGTGCTGCCTTTGAACTCGAGGATGATGTGACCACCATTGGCCGCGATCCGGCAAACGGCATTTTCCTCAATGACATGACCGTATCGCGTAGCCACGCACGCATTATTCGCGAGGGTCTGGCTGCTCGCATCGAGGACTTAGGCTCGCTCAACGGCACGTGGGTTGATGGCGCCATCGTCAATGCCGCCCCGCTGCACGACGGATCTTCCGTCCAGATCGGTACGTTTACGCTCATCTACCACGAGAGCACGCCGGAGCGCATCGAAACCGGTGAGTAGGGCATGGCCGAACGCAACTATCTGAGTATCGGCCAGGTCGTCAATTTACTTCGAGGCGCATACCCCGATCTTTCGAACTCAAAAATTAGATTTCTAGAAGATGAGGGGCTCATCACCCCTCATCGTACGCCTAAGGGGTATCGCCAATACTCCAAGGAGGACGTTGACCGTCTAGAGGTCATTCTGCACCTGCAAAAGACTCGCTACATGCCGCTCAACGTGATCAAGCAACGCCTGGAAAACGCTACAGATCTCTCCACGCTTGCCTACGAGGTGGGCCTGCTGTCCGATGTTCCGCTTAAGACGGAGCCCAAGGAAACCAAGCAAAAGCTGCACCCCATCGAGACCATTCCGGATATGTTGGGCGTCGAGATCTCGTTTATTCGCTCCTTGGCCGAAAACGACCTTATTCGCATTATCAAGAGTCCGCAGAACCGCGAGCTCGTCGACGGACGCGATTTTCCGATTATCCGCTACTGTTCTGAGCTGTCACGCTTTCATATCGAGCCGCGAAACCTTCGTCAGTACGTATCATCCGCCAACCGCGAGTCTTCGATGTTCGAGCAAGTGCTCGTGAGTATGCTTGGCATGGACACCTCCGATGACGAACGCGATGCCAAGCTCGAACGCGCGTTTAAGAAGTTACATGACCTCACCGAGGGCGTGCATACTGCGCTGCTCAAGAACCGCGTATTTGAGTCACTCAACGCCGTAGTCGAGGACGCCGATATCGATGCCCTCGATGAGGAGATCGCACGCTCCGAATCAACCAAGGCCAAAAGCGAAGAGGCATCTGCCTCCGCGGTCCCCGTGCGCGAGGAATCCCTCGTGCAGCCGCTTAAGGTTGTCGCCCCCTCGCACACCGGCACCGCCAGCGCGGACAAATAAATGCTTCTACAAACCAGCCTCCCATGAAAGGTCACACCATGTACGACTTCGAATCTCACATCGTCGACATCCCCGACTATCCCGAGCCCGGAGTCGTCTTTAAGGACATCACGCCGCTCTTTAGCAATCCCGAAGCACTTAAAGCCATGGTCGACGCGCTAGCGGAGCATTTCTCCGGTATGGGCATCACTAAGGTTGTAGGACCCGAGGCTCGCGGTTTTATGGTAGGCGTGCCTGTTGCCGTGGCACTCGGCGCCGGCTTTGTTCCTGCACGTAAACCGGGAAAACTGCCACGTAAGACCGTTAGCCAGGAATACGAGCTCGAGTATGGAACCGATTCGATTGAGATTCACGTCGATGCCTTCAGCTCTAAAGATACCGTGTTGATTCTGGACGACTTGGTCGCGACGGGCGGAACCGTCGAGGCAACAGGTAAACTGGTGCGAGATATGGGCGCAAAGCTCGTAGGTTATGGTTGTATCCTTGAGCTTGCGTTTCTTAATCCGCGCAAGAAGCTCACGCCTTCTAACGAGGACGTTGAGCTCTTTAGCCTGGTAACGGTGGACTAGCCGCTACCCTTAGATACTGGAAAGGAAGCTCCATGCGCACAGCAAACACGCACAAAAACATGGCACGCTGCGCAGCTACGGCAACCCTCGCTTGTGTTTTGGGCTTGGGCCTCGCGGCTCCTGCCTATGCCGATACCGCGTCCGATCTTGCCGCCGCTCGTACCAAACTCGAGCAGATCGGTACGCAAACCCAGCAAATTCATGAAGAACTCTCCGCTCAGACGCAGGAGCTTGATCAGACTGCAGGCGAGATCACGCAAAAGCAGCAAGAGATTGCCGAGGGTCAGGCAAAGCTTTCGAGCTACGTTGCCGGTGAGTACAAGACCGGCGGTCTGAGTCTCCTTCAGGTTCTGACGGGCGTCGACGATCTGGGCGATATGCTCAACCGTTTGTTCTACTACGGCAAGGTTTCCGACAAGCAGGCCCAGACCATTCAGGAGGTCAAGGACCTTAAGCAGCAGCTCACCGATAAGCAGGCCGAGCAGGAGAAGAACGTCGCCGCGACGCAGAAGAAGGTCGACGAACTCAACGCCCAGCAGGCTGAGGCCCAGAGTGTCGTGAACTCCCTGGATTCACAGCTGCAGGCCGAGCTTGCTGCCGAGGCCGAGGCGAACGCCGCGCTGCAGGCTGGCATAAATGCCAGCACCGCCGAAAAGGCCACGGTGAGCAACGACACCGCCGGTACGACCGAGAACACCAACAATGGTGGCGGTACGACCAACAATGGCGGCGGTAACACGCCTGCGCCCGCGCCCGCTCCTGCTCCCACGCCGCAGCCCTCGACGCCCGCCCCGGCACCGGCCCCTTCCGCGCCGAGCCAGTCCGTTGACGGCGGCAGCGTTGTCTCTCGCGCTTATAGCAAGCTTGGTTGCGCTTATTCCTGGGGCGGTATTGGCCCGAACAGCTTTGACTGCTCCGGCTTTGTAAGCTACTGCCTCACCGGCCGCTACTGCCGCCTGGGCACTACCGGCACTTTCATGGGTTGGCCCCGTGTTTCTGATCCTCAGCCTGGCGACGTCGTTGTTAACTCTTACCACACCGGCATCTACATTGGTAACGGCCAGATGATCCATGCTTCCGACTACAGCACGGGCGTTATCATCAGCTCCGTTGCCGCTGGCATGAACAACAATTATATTTTCGTTCGCTATTAAGTGTTTTTAACTCAGCTAACGAAAGTGGACCTCGTATCCTTTGGGAGCGAGGTCCATTGTTTTATCTCGACCGCCCATTTTGTGTGTAAACTACAATCTAGTTTTGAATACTAGATATACGCAGCATCTATCCAAAAGATAGCTATAATTGTTGAGGAACAACTAGAAAGGACCCTCAATGAGCTGGGCACTCATCTCAGATTCGAGCTGCAATCTTCGCGATTGGCAACCAACCGCACCTCATACCACCTTTGCATTTGCACCCCTTAAGATCCGAGTGGGGGAGCGTGAATTTGTCGACGATCTCTCGCTCGATGTTCACGAGCTTAATGTTGCCATTCAATCGGAATCCAGCGCATCATCGAGCTCCTGCCCAAGCGTAGGGGAGTGGGCTGAGCTCTTTAAGCTCGCCGACAAGACGATCTGCATGCCCATCTCCGAGGGCGTCTCGGGAAGCTACAATGCCGCGGCCACCGCGCGTGACATGGTGCTTGCCGAAGAGCCAAATCGTAAGATTTACCTGGTTAATTCGCGCGCAGCAGGCGGAAAGATGGACCTGATCTTCTTACTGTTTGACCGTTATCTAGCAAGTAAACCGGATGCCTCCTTTGAGGAAGCCTGCGCCTACTTCGATAGCTTGGAGCGGAACAGCAAGATCCTCTTTAGTTTATGCAATTACGAAAACCTTGCGAAGGCCGGACGTATCCCCAAGGCGGCCGGTGTTATTGCCAACAAGCTCAACATCCGCATTTTGGGCACGGCGAGCGAAGCGGGCGAAATTGAACTCGTTGGGCATACGCGTGGCGAAAAGAAGATGCTCACCAAGATTGTCGACACCATGGAGGCCGAGGGTTTCACGGGCGGCGAGGTCATCATCGATCACGTTGAGAACGAAGCTGGAGCCCAAGCGCTTGCCGACCGCATTGTGGAGCACTGGCCAGGCTCCAAGACTATCATCATGCCCTGCAACGGCCTTGATTCCTATTACGCCGAGATGCATGGTCTCATCATCGGCTACGGCATGGGCATGGCTTCGGGCCAATAAAGCTCAACCAAGCTAAAACGCGGACGGGACAAAGTGACTGATGGCTCTTTTGCTGGGGTTAGATAGCGATACTTTTAATATGAGAAAGCCATTGTCAATAGGCGTGTTTGTTCGAGCCCGGTTTTAAACCGGGCTTTTTCGTTTCCCGTCGGGAGGGCCCGCGCACGCTGCACGTTTAGTCGA
>NZ_JBQKDD010000015.1:0-37250 GCF_052122015.1 Collinsella sp. LCP19S3_A6 | reverse complement strand
TCAGCTCCCCTATTCAAAAACAGAAACCCCGTTAATCGTGATTCCCCTAGGGAAAACACGATTAACGGGGTCGTAGCGTGATTCCCTTAGGGAAAACACGCCAGCATACGAACAGCTCAGCAGAGCAGCGCGCTATTCCTCCCAGTAGGCGTCTGCAAGCAGCTTAAAGCAGATCTTCTTGACCGGCTGCGCGCCATCGCCCGGGAACTCGAGCGTGGGCATATGAGGCTCGCCGGCAACAAACAGCGCAAACTTGTCGTCGGCAAGATCGCCGGCGATCGAGGCGTCGGAATCGACCAGATCGTAGTCGTCCTTCTCGTCAAACTCCTGGACCAGCGTCAGGCTGCCCGTGGCGACCTTAAAGGCCTCGCGACCCTCGACGTCGATCTGCAGGTCGTGATAGCGCTGATGCGTCTCATAGTGAGCCTCGGCCTCGGGACGCGTCGTGGGAGCCATGACGTTCGCAAAGACCTTGTCGCCCAGAATCGGATGGCTGCCGACCTCGAGCTCCGCCGGGTCGTTCTCCTCGAGCCAGTCGATCAGCACGTCGAGGCCCTTAAGCATTCCGCGATACTCCTCGATATCGACCAATGCACCGTAAATCATCTAAATCCCCTCTCGGATCGTTTCTTTGGCGGCTACTCGGCAAACGCGTTACCGACGCTGTTGCCGCCCACATACGTCTCGACCAGGGTAAGGTCGGGAATGAACACGACAAAATCGGCATCGCGGCCAGGCATAATGCTGCCACATTTATCCTCGACGTGAGCAGAGCGCGCGGGCACCTCGGTCGCCATGCGAATTGCGATATCGGCGCTCGCGAGACCCCAGTCGACAATGTTCTTGACACCCTGTGCGAGCGTGAGCACCGAGCCGGCGATAGCAGAGCCATCGGCAAGCCAGCAAAGGTTGTCCTTCATAATGACATCCATGCCACCGCTGGTGTACTTGCCCTCGGGCATGCCGCCGCAACCCAGGCAGTCGGTGATCAGCACTGTGTGCTGCCAGCCCTTGGCCTGCAGCAGCGCCTTAATAGCAGCAGGGTTCACGTGTTTGCCGTCGCAAATGATCTCGGCATAGGTGTTGGGCGTGGTCATAGCGGCCCCGACGACACCGGGCTCACGGTGATGCAGACCGCGCTGGCCGTTGTAGGTATGCGTAAAGCAGCTGGCGCCAGCATTGATGGCGGCAGCACACTCATCATAGGTGGCATCAGAGTGGCCGATGCAGGTCACGACGCCCTTTGCGCTCAGAGCCGCGGCGTAAGCGGCGGCGCCGTCACGCTCGGCCGCCATAGCGCTCTTGACGATTCGACCGCCGGCGGCCTCCTGCCACTCGTCAAAAACTTTCTCGGACGGCTCGATCAGATAAGCAGGGTTCTGGGCGCCCACATGCTTCATGGTAAAGAACGGACCCTCCAGGTAGATGCCCTGAATACGAGCACCGCAGAACTCAGGTCCACGCTCCTCGTCCGCCTGTGCAATGGCAGCGCAGGCGTCCTTGATCTGCTCCACGCCGTCGGTAAAGGTCGTAGGCAGCCAGCTGGTGGTACCACGACGGGCGAGCTCGGTCGAGCTGATGTTGATACCCTCGGCATCATTATCAGTCGTGGCATGGTTATAGAAGCCATGAATGTGGGTGTCCACCATGCCCGGCGCAATCCATGTACCCGAATAATCTTTGATCTCACAAGCGGGCTCATCGGCCTGCCAAGTGCCAAAGACGCCATCTTCGACCATGAGGTAGCCGCCCAGCTGCGGCCCCGCCGGCAAAAAGAACTTGTCGGCCTTGATAGCATACGTGCTCATCTATGCTCCCGTACCCGCAGTGCGTTTTAGGGCGGATCAAAAACCACTGCATTGTTAATTCGAGCGATTGTTCGTTGCCTTCTACCGCTTGGCGCATTTTGCACCCGCCGCAAAACATACCAAGCCGTTTATACCCAATAACTCTAGACTGCGCGGTTGTGGTAGACCTTGTATTTAAACTGGTCGGCGCGCGCAACCGAACGCGTATACTCGATAACCTCGTTGTCCATGTTGTATGTGGTACGAATCAAATCCAGGACCGGTGCGCCTTCGGCAATCTCGAGCAGACGGGCGTCGGAATGGCGGGCGATACTCGCGTAGAATTCTTCCTCTGCCACGCGAACTTTCTCGTGAAAGTCCTGCTCGATCATGTCGTACAGCGATTTGTTCTCGATCATGGGGCGCTTAAGCGCAAAGAACTTGCGACTCGGCAGATATGTACACTCAATCATCAGCGGCACACAATCGGCAATACGCAGGCGCTTGATCTTGTACAGACGCTCGCCAAGACGCGCGTTCATCTCTACGGCAATATTCTTGTCAGCCTCGACCTCGGTAAACTCAAGAATCATCGTCTTGGGCACACGGCCGATCGCCTTCATCTGCTCGGTAAAGCTATAGATTTGCGAGAGGTTTGCCGTTTGCAGAGAGCGGTCGCACACCATGGTTCCACGGCCGCGCTGACGAACCACCAGGCCCAGGCGCTCAAGCTCCTGCAGGGCAAGGCGAACCGTCGTACGCGAGAGCCCGTAGCGTTCCGACAGGTCACGCTCGGACGGCAAATAGTCGCCGGGTCGAAGTTCGTGATCGATTTTATCGGTCAGCAAATCGACGAGCTGATCGTACAGAGGCTGTTTGCGCGCTCCCATTGCCATGATGATACCTGCCGGATAAATGACTCGAAATTGGTTGTAACCAGACGCCACGTACTATAGCAGTTTTAATGGAATAACAGCAGGTCAACCAGCACATTGCAATATTGTTTTCCGGTTAATTGCCCGTGTACTGTAATACCAATCGCACCGCCTCATCAAGTATCGAGGTAGCAAAAAGGGCCGCCCCCGCGGAGCGGGACGACCCTTTGCAAGACACGTACGTCTCTAAGGCTTAGAGAAGCTTCTTGAGCTCCTCGGCAACAGCCTGGACCTGCGTACCGATGATGACCTGGGTAGCACCCTTGTCCATCTTCATAACGCCCAGAGCGCCAGCCTTCTTGCAGGCAGTCTCGTCGACCAGAGCGGAATCGCCGAGCTCGAAGCGAAGGCGAGTAGCGCAGCAGTCAACGGTCTTAACGTTCTCCTTGCCACCGACGGCAGCGAGAACAGCGGCGGCCAGAGCGGCGAACTTGTCGTCGCCGGCAGCGGCGGAAGCGGAGGTTTCCTCGACATCCTCATCCTCGCGACCAGGGGTCATGAGGTTGAACTTGGTGATGGCGAAGCGGAACACGAGGTAGAAGACCAGGAAGGCAGCGATGCCCAGCGGGATGATCATCCAGGTGTTGGCAGCAGCCGGGAGGCTAGCGGAGAACAGGAGGTCGGTAGCGCCAGCAGAGAAGCAGAAGCCAGCACGGAAACCAACATAGTAGGTGATGATGGTGAAGATGCCGTACAGGGCAGCGTACACAACGTAGAGCGGGAAGCACAGGAACATGAAGCCGAACTCGAAGGGCTCGGTGACGCCACAGACGAAGGCGCAGATGGCGGCGGAGACAACCAGGCCGATAGCAGCCTTCTTGTTCTTAGCGGTCTGAACTATAGCCAGGGCAGCGCCCGGGATACCGAACATCATGCAGGGGAAGAAGCCAGACATGTACATACCGAGGCTCCACTTGACGTCGGCAGAGGTCTCGCCAGCCCAGAAGTGGGTCAGGTCGCCAAGGCCGATGGTGTCGAACCAGAACACGTTGTTCAGAGCATGGTGCAGACCAGTCGGGATGAGCAGGCGGTTGAGGAAGGCGTAGATGCCAGCGCCGATGCCGCCCATAGCAGCGATACCCTCGCCCAGAGCGACGAGCGCACCGAAGATGAGGGGCCAAGCGAAGAGCAGGACGACGGAAACGACGATGCAGATGACAGCAGTCATGATGGCGACGCAACGCTTGCCGGAGAAGAAGGCCAGCCAGTCGGGAAGACGGGTGTCCTTGAACTTGTTGTAGCAGGTGCCACCGATAATGGCGGACAGGATACCGATGAAGGAGTTACCAGCGATCTTGGAGAACGCGATGCCCTCGGTAGTGGCGAGCCAAGCGGTCTGGGCGTCGGCATCCATACCACGGATAGTGCCAACAACGGCAGGGTTCAGGAGCTGCTGAATCATCAGGAAGGCGACGAGGCCAGCGAGGCCAGCGGTGCCATCGTGATCGTCGGCAAGGCCGACAGCGGCGCCGACTGCGAACAGCCAGGCCATGTTATCGATAAGAGCGCCGCCTGCCTTGATGAGCAGGAAACCGGCGGTATAGGCAAAACCGGTAGTGTCACCGGCAGCACCCATGACTGCGGGAGCGAGCAGGTAGCCCACGCCCATAAGAATACCTGCGACGGGAAGCGCCGCGACGGGAAGCATCAGCGCTTTGCCGAGCTTCTGGAGGTACTTCATCATATGGTATCTCCTCCAACCTTTCTTTCGTTGTTCACCAACGAGTTCCATGTCCGCGCCTTGTGCATACCGGCTTCTCCGCTTGCCGGCATTGGTGCGCAAACTTAGACAACCCAGTCCCTATTTGGGATTGCTGGTATGTACGGTAGCACACACTCAATTCAAACGTCCACCACATTTCGTTCAAATTACTATTTCGTTGCCAAACGGTTATTTTTGGCCCGTAAACGGTAGTTTACGCAGTTAAACGTGCTGCGTTTCTTTCATTACCAAACTAATTCTTAGCAATTTCCATTCGTTTTCGAATCAAAATTGGTTACTACCAGATGAACAGTGGTACCACATTGTTACTACCAGTTTGGCCGAAATCGTTTTCACTTTACATGAATAAAGTCTCCAAGAATTTGTATATAACCTCTCCCCTACCACCCTCTTCCCCGCCCTTCCCTCCAACGCAAAAAGCCCCCTAGAACGATGTCCGTTCTAGGGGACTTCATCAGATATTTCGGCTTCGTACTCGAAGGCTCAGGTAATCTTTACGCAAACAGGCCGTAGATGCTGATATTGGCCTTGGCGTAGAGGCCGTTGGCGTACTCGGTCCACTTGGAGCTGGCGCTCGAAGCCTGCGAAGAGTACTGCTGGTAGGCGGTGTAATAGGCGGTCATGGCCTGCTTATAGGTAGCGCTATCGGCCGTAAAGGCATCGTCGGCAAAAGCCTTAGCGTAGGTGCTATCGGCGTCCTTCCAGGTGCCCTTCTTGCTATCCCACTCGTCACCGGCAAGGTTGATGATGTAATCGGCGTAGTCCTTGCTCGCGGTGTCCTCGTTGCCGTCAGAAGGCTCGGTCGGAGCGATCGGCATGCTTGCGGAGCTATCGCCCACCTTCTTCTTGTAGAGCTTCTGCAGCGTTGCGGACTGGCGGACGATCTGCTTGGCCTGGTCCTTGGACACGCCATACTGCGTGGCCATGGTCTTGTAGTCCGAAGTGCCGATAGAATCCTCGGCGTACTTCTTCATCTCCTTAGAAGAGACGGTGATGCCCTCGTCCTCGGCGGCGTCGAGCAGGATCTTGTTGCGCACGTAGGACAGGATAACGTCGGCAGAGGGAGCGGTGTAGTTGCCATCGCTATCCTTGACGGTATCAAGGCTGTACTGGCTCTCGATGGCCTCGCGCGCGGTGATGTCGCTCTTCTTGCCGTTGTAGCTGTAGCTTGCCACGGTCGAATCGAGCTGGTCCTCGGTGAGGGTTGCCGAGCCGACGCCCTTGCCGCCAAAACCACCGTTGCCAATAAAGAAGCCGACCACAGCAGCGATCACGATGGCGACCACAAAGGCGGCAATCATCGTCTTCTTGTGCTTGGATGCGCTGTCGTCCACGTCGGAGTCATCGTCCTCGTCCTGCTCCTCAGGCATGAGGTTCTCGTCGGCGGCATCCGCGGCAATCTGAGCCTCCAGGCGGGCGTCCTCCTCCTCGGCGGTCGTGCCGGCAGCAATGTGCTCGGCAGACGTACCTGCGACCAGATCGATCTTCTCGTCCTCGTCACCGTCGGGGCCTTCGCCGCGCTCGATGATCTGGATGCCGTCGATCTCGTCCTTCTCGTCCTTCTTTTGAATCAGACCCATATCAGTTACTCCTTGTTAAGAAACATAGTCCTCAATAGAATACGCCCGACAGAGCGCCGGGCGTATTCATTCTCAGGTTATCCGCAAACGTATAAGTACCGCTTAGGCGTTTGAACGCCGTATCCCCTTAGGCAAGATGCGCGATAACGGCATCGGCAAAGGCCTGCGTGCCCACGGCGCCCTCAATGGAGCCGGTCTGGGCACGACGCACGTCACCGGTAACCTGCTCGCCCTCGTCGAGCGTGGCAGATACGGCGGCGCGAATGCGATTGGCAGCGTCGTTCTCGCCCAGGTGATCGAGCATCATGGCCGCAGACAGAATCTCGGCCGTGGGGTTAGCGATATCCTGACCAGCGATATCGGGCGCGGAGCCATGCGTGGCCTCAAAGATGGCACAGTCGGCTCCGATATTGGAGCCGGGGGCCATGCCAAGGCCGCCTACAAGACCGGCGCACAAGTCGCTGACGATATCGCCATACAAATTGGGCAGGACCAGAACATCGAAGTCGTTGGGGTTCTGAACCAGACCCATGCAGGTGGCGTCGACGATCTTGTCGTTGAACTCGATATCGGGATAGTTGGCAGCTACCTCGCGAGCCACGCGCAGGAACAGGCCGTCAGTCGCCTTCATGATGTTGGCCTTATGCACGGCCGTCACCTTTTTGCGGCCGCAGCGGCGAGCATACTCAAAGGCGTACTCCACAATACGGCGGCTCTTGGCGATGGAGATGGGCTTGATCGAGATGGCGGAATCCGCGGCGAAGGTTTTCTGACCCGAGCGCTCGACAAGCTGTGAAAGCTCCTCGACCTCGGCAGCGCCTTCGTCGAACTCAATACCAGCGTAGAGGTCCTCGGTGTTCTCGCGCACGATAACCAGGTCGACATCGCGGAAGCGCGAGCCATCGCCCGGTTGCGACAGGCAGGGGCGCACGCAGGCGTACAGATCGAAGTACTTACGCAGGGCAACGTTGACGCTGCGGAACCCCGTACCGACCGGCGTGGTGATGGGGCCCTTGATGGCAACTTTGGTCTGGGCGACGGCATCGAGCACATGCTGGGGCAGCGGCGTGCCAAACTCGTCCATGACGCCGGCACCGGCCTCCTGGACGTTCCAATTGATCTGGACACCGGCGGCCTCGACCACGCGGCGCATGGCCTGCGTAATCTCGGGACCGATCCCGTCACCGGGAATCAGGACTACATCGTGCGCCATAATCTGTTACTCCTCGTCTTCGGCGTCGTCAGATTTTTTAACGCTAGCACGCTTCTTCTTTTTGGAGAGATCCAGGCCAAAACGTTTAACGAGCATTTCGCAAATCTCGCTCGAACGGGCCTTGAGATAGCTGCCCTTGCCGTTCTCGGCATCGAACTTAAGGCGCAGCGCAAGCTTCTCGGCGATCTCGGCATCGATCTCGCCTTTGCCAAACTCGTACAGGCAGCCGAGCATATCGCGATACTCGAGGTCACCGTGGTAGCACTGGATGGCCTCGTCCAGGATGGGCCAAGCCTCGCGCGAACGCTCGACGCTCGTGGCACCCCACACGCACAGCAGGCGGAAGGCGGCATAGCGCAGTGTGGAGGAAATCTCGTCAAACAGTGCGGTCTCGGCGCCCTCAAAGGCATCACCCAGCTGGTCGGGGCAGGTGGTGGCGAGCGCCGCCAGGGCATCGAGGGCCTCCCAGCGAGTCTGAGCCTCGGGCCGGTCGAGCGCCTCGATCAGCGCGGGCACGCAGGGCACGACGCGCTGCGGGTCGCGCTCGGCAAGCAGGTGCAGCACGCGGGCGGCAAACTGGCGGATACGGCGCGTGGGGCAGCCGAGCTCCTGGACCAAGCGGTCGACGGTGTTCTCGTTCTCCTCTGCCAGCTGAAGCTGTGCCAGCTCCTCGTCGGTGAGCTGTTCGTCTTTGTTTTCTGCCATAGTTACCTCTTCTTACTATTTCTTAGTGTGCCTGCCAGCACCCTTGCTGTCATCGGTGACCGAGATGAGCTGTCGGTCAGCCGCGCCATTGCGACGCGCGCGGCGGCGCTCCTCGGCGTCTCCTGCGTCGGCGGCGGCGCGATGAGCCTGGTTGACGTTAAAGACCTCATCGTGCTTGCGCCACGGACCAACGGACTCGCCAAAGCTCATCTTAAGGCCGGCGATAAAGCCGCCAAGCCAGCCGATCGGCGCAAACTGCACCAGCGGGAACAGCGAGAACACCCAGGTCAGCAGGACGACTGCCGCCGCTCCTGCAAAGTTGGCAATCCAGTAGTCGCGCTTGGTGATGACGCGCTTTTCGCACGCCCACTGGCCGCACAAAAAGCCAATGTAGATCGCAAAGAGAAAGAGCACTAGTGCAAGCACCACGAACGTCCAGCTCATGGGCGCTACTCCTCGTGATGGTGGCCGCAGCAGCACTCGTGGCCGTCGTCATGGCCGTGGCCGCCGCAGCACTCGTGGTCCTCGCCATGGTGGTGGCCACAACCGCACTCGTGGTCGTCGCCATGCTCGCCGCAACCACAGCCTTCCTCGTGAGCACCATGCTCCTCGGGACGATACTGCGACCAGTCCAGACCGGCGGCAATGGCGTCGGCCTCCTCCTTATAGAGGACATTGATGGCCTGGGTACCCAGCTTGGCACCACCGATGGCGTCGAGCATGTCATAGAGCGTAAAGGCCACGTCGGCGCCGGGCAGCGCAAGCTCGCGGTCGTCGGCATAGGCGAGCGCCAAGCGCAGGTCCTTGATGAAGTGCTCCACCATAAAACCGGGCTTGTAGTCGCCGTCGAGCGCCTTGGGCGCCAGGCTCTCCATGGCACCGGACTTGCCGGTGCCGCCCAGGATCATCTGACGGGTCTTCTCCATATCAAGGCCGCTCAGCTCGGCAAACGCCAGCGCATCGGCCATGCCGACCATGCAGGCGCCCAGCGACACCTGGTTGGCGAGCTTGGCAGCCTGGCCCTTGCCGGCGCCATCGAAGCAGCAGATGGTTGCCGCAAAGGTGGAAAGGATATCGCGGACCGGGGCAATGTCGTTCTCGGTAGCGCCCACGATAGCCGTAAGCGTGCCGGCGATAGCACCCGACTCGCCGCCGGTGACGGGGCAGTCAAACGCCATGCGGCCGGAAACCTGGGCGGCCTCGGCAATGTCGCGCGCCAGCTCGGGCGAGCTCGTGGTGAGGTCGATTAGGACCGCACCGGGCTTAGTGCACGCGAGCAGACCGTCGCCCGCCAGGTAGAGCTCCTCGACCTCGGAGGGATAGCCCACCATGGTAAAGACGACGTCGGCGTTCGCCGCGGCATCTGCCGGCGTATCGGCCCAGACGGCACCGCGCTCAACAAGCGCTGCAGCCTTGGACTTGGTGCGGTTGTTGACCGTGACGGGATAGCCAGCGTCCAGAATGTGGCCGGCGATAGGGGCACCCATGATTCCGGTGCCGATAAATGCGACAGAGAGCTTGTTTGCCATGAAACCTTTCCTTTTGGATTGGGTGTTATTACCAGGTTGAATACTCGTTGCCAGCGTTTGGGCTGTGAGTCGAGGGCGATTACGGACGCAGCGCTTGTCTACTGGCCGCGCACGCGGCGGGCGATGCGGTCGGAAAGCGACGCCTTGTCGGTGCGGTTCTTGCCCCAAAACGCGCAGGCCACCATGCCGGGGCCCACGTGCGAGCCGATGGTGGGGCCCACGGAGCTGCGAATGATCGTGACGTCGGCGCAGCCCTCCTCCTTGCGGATGGCGGCTTCGAGCCAGTCACCGTCCTTTTCGGCATCGGCCGTCATGATGGCGATGGGCATGGTGCGATCGGGCACGTAGTTCTCGCGGAACGACTTGAGGATGGACTTGAGCGCCTTCTTGCGGCCGCGGTTGACGCCGATCAGCGACAGCGAGCCGGCAAGGTCGTAGGAGAGCTCGGGCTTGACGTCGAGCTTTGCCGTGAGCTGCGCCGCCGCGGGCGGAATGCGGCCGCCGGCAGCCAGCGCATCGAAGCTCTCGAGCGTAAAGTAGCCGTGCACGTAGGTCTTGGCCTCGTTTGCCCAATCGACCAGCTGCTTGGCAGTCAGTCCCGCCGAACGCTGGCGCACGGCCTCAAGCGCCAGGAGCTCGCCGGTCGCGCAGGGCAGAGCGTTGTCGACCACGTAGAGCTCAAAGTTGGGATACTCGGCGCGCACGGCATCTGCCGCCTGGCACGCGGAGTTGTAGCTCGACGACAGCGCCGAGGTAAAGCACAGGTAAACCGTGGGCGTGCCCTCTTTGGCGCACTCGGTAAAGAACTCGATATAGCGACCGAGCGACACAGCCGAGGTGGACACGCGGGCACCGGCGCGCATGCGGTCGTAGAACTCCTTAGGGCTCATGCTCGACCAGATGTCGTCCGTGCGCTCCTCGCCATCGATAATGAAAGGGAAGCCCAAGATATCGACATCGAGGTTCGCGGCGACCTCGGGGTTAAAGTCGCAGCAGGTATCGACGACGATACGGCAACGGTCCGAATGACCGGCGGATGCGGCCTTGTCCATCAAAGCGACTCCTTACGTAAAAAAGGCGGCCACCCGCATGGGATGGCCGCCAACCGTTAACTCATGCAAGTTAACGTATTTTACTCGTCAAGTGTTTCGATGCGGGGCTTGATGATGCCATATCCACCATTCTTACGGTGATACACCACATTGATGAGGCCAGTCGTCGCGTTCTCGAACACGTAGAAGTCGTGGCCGAGCAGATCGGTCTGCACCAGCGCCTGCTCCTCAGTCATCGGGGTGACATCGATGACCTTCTCGCGGACGAGCAGGTCGTCGTCCTCCTCGGGCAGCAGCAGGTCGGCCAGATCCTCGACGCGCTCGACCGGTGCGACATCAGCGGCGCTGGCACCGCCCTGGCGGTTGTCCACAACCTTGGTCTTGAACTTGCGCAGCTGGCGGGTGACCTTATCGGCGGAGAGATCGATGGCGGCATACATATCTGCGCCGTGCTCGGCGACGCGAATCACAGAGCCGCGGGCACGAACCGTGACCTCGACGATTGCCGGGTTGGGGTTCGAGGGGTTCTTCTCATAACGAAGCACGACGTCGACTGTCATGGGCTCGATATCGAAAACCTTGAGCGCCTCGCCGATCTTCTCGTCCACATGCGCACGCAGAGCATCGGTTACCGTCGTCTTGCGTCCAGAAACCTTGATATCCATACGTGGCTCCAATCTGCCTCGGGGACTTACTGTACTGGCTATGTACCCATTGCCGTGCATTTAATCAGCCGAATTCCCAAAGGCCCGAATAACGACTGCTTGATACCGCATACCGAAGTCTCGCACTTTTCCGCGGCAAAGTGCGCTATATGAGGGCGTCGGCGGAGTTGGTTTTTCTCCTGGAAATTGCCCTTGAGCTGCTGGTTTTATCAAAATTGAAAAGCCGGGCTCCCCTATGGGGGAGACCCGGCCATGCGTGTTGAAACCGTGAAGAAGCGCCTTGTTCAATGTATGGCAGGCGCCACCCCTACCAATAACTAGCTATTGAGCTTGTTGATGTCATCGTCGGTGATGGCGCCCTCCTGACTAGACGACGGGCTGTCGCCGTTGTTATCGGAGGTGTCGCCATCGGAGGACTCGGTCTCGTTGGACGTGGATTCGGATGCCTGCACATTGGCCCCCGAAACAGTCTTGGCGGTAAGGTCATAGGGCATTTGGCCGTACCAGACGCAGTGGACCGCCTCGAGCGTGCCGTCGACCGTGATGTCGTCGAGGGCATCGCCCACGGCACGGCACAGCTCATCGTTAGAGCTAAGGCCTGCGACGCCAAGCGTAGAGGGCGTCTCGAGCGTGCCGACACAGGAGATCTGGCTCATCAGGCGCGCGAGGTAACCACCGGCCGTGGAATCACAGACCACGTAATCGACCTCGCCCGACTCGAGTGCCTCGAAGCACTCGTTGATGTTGGAGAAGGTCTTTTGGTTGGCCGTGATGCCCTGCTTGGCGAGCGCTTCCTGCGAGGCCGAGAAGGTCTGAACGCCCAGGGTAGCGGTGTTAAGGGTTTCGGTGGAAACGCTCGGCGACTCGCCGTCACTGCTCTTGCCGAATACGGCGGGGGCGTCGTACAGACAGGTGCCAAGCGAGCTGATATCGCCGTCCGTAGAGCTGACGTCGCCAATGAAGATATCGGCCTTTTTATCGCTGAGCGCGGAATCGGCCGAGGACGCATCGACAAAAGCGACCTTGAGACCCATGCGGCATGCGAGGGCACGAGCGGCATCGACCGCATAGCCCGTGAGGTTTCCGTCGGCATCCTGCATGGCTTGCGGGGCATCGGAAGTATCGAGGGCGACCGTCAGGGTTCCCGGCGTGACCAGGGCATCGTCCGATACCGTGGGGGTAACGGTCTCGCGCTCGATCTGGTCGATCGTGGGCGTCGTGAACGTGGACAGGGGATTGAACGCACATCCACTCAGGCTCAAAACGGCAATGACCGCCGCGGTCCCAGCACCCAACCGAGCTGCATGCATCAAGCTGCCCCTCACCATGTCCGCTACCCTGCCTTCTGTGTCGTATACGATCCGTGCCCTGCACGGAATATCGGGTTGTTCCCACCAGCTGACCTGGTATTTGACCCCACACTTGCGCACCGGGGCGTTTGCTCGGGAGGCCGCAGCCACCCTCACGACTGGCCCGCTCGCCCGCGAGGCGGTATTGCCCCAAAGAAAGTAGAACGGACGGTGCGGCTTACATCTAGGACGCGCCATGATCGCGCCGCGCGCACGCGGTCGCTTACGTGGATCCCTTTGACCGCGTCTGTCTTGGACTTGGATGGGCGCATTGCCCGTCCGCAACCACAGCCTGGCGGGAACGTAGCGCATTATAGCTAAGTTCAAGCTAAAGTTTAAGGTTAGGTCGTCATTCGCACCGCGAGTACAGATTTCGCAGGTCGAGGCGGGCAGCACACGGCGCTCTTCATCGGGATGGAAGTCCCTCCATCTGATGTGACCCATATGCCGGCGCTCGGCGCGCATCATGCGTAGCGCCGAGGCGCCGGTCAGGATCACAGAGGCTGCCAGTTGCTCGCCTGCCGGCTCGAGGCGCCGCGCAATCTTCACTGCCACAAAACCACCCCTACCAAACGCGTGCGATAGCGAGGCCATCGACGGCTTTGGCGCCGGCGCGCTTAAGCTCCGCCGAGGCCGCTGCCATTGTTGCGCCCGTGGTAATGACATCGTCGATGAGCAGCAGACGACAGCCACGTACATCCTCGACCGTCTCGTACATGTCCCGGGCATGTTCCCGGCGCTCGACGCGACCGAGTTCGCGCTGGTCGCCATGACCGTATTTGACCAAGGCGTCCACCAATGGCACGCCCGAAAGATCGCAAAACGAGCGCGCGATTGCTTCCATGTGATCAAATCCACGCCGCCGATACGCCGCCGCAGTCGCGGGCACAAATACCACCGCGTCGGCACCGGACAGCACGCCGCCGTAACGGTCGGGGGCTGCTACCTGGGCATGCAGGGCGGTGTCGTAGAGCAGCTCTGCCAGATACGGTGCCAGACGGCGCTCGCCCGCATCCTTGTATGCCTTGATGATGCGCGGCAACGGATGTGCATAGACAGCGCACGCCAGGCAGCGATCGAGGGCCTTAGCCACCGCCGAAGACGCACCCTCGACCGAGCACTCGGTACACAGCAGGTCTCCAAACGGAGCGCCGCACCTCGTGCAGCTGTGGCGCGGATCGACAAGCGTGAGCGACGCCAGGCACTCCTGACAAATAAGCGCACCGGCACGCTCGCAACCGGCGCATCGCGTGGGCGAAAGAACCTCGAGTGCCTCATGCGCCGCGCGCTCGGCAAACGGTAGCAATTCATCCGCAAACGGCAAGATGCCGGCACTCCGTAAGCGGCTCAAACCATTCAGACAGTTATTTATGACAAAACCCTCCCTACGCTTGGGCGAAGGGAGGGTTGTCGATTCAGTGCCATGATACCCCGTTGCACTTGGGGTCAGACAAGTCGAATCCGCTTGCGGGCGCTATTCGCCGGCAGGCGGTTGCGGTGCGGACGAGGTGTGGGTCGAGCCTTCGCCACCATCCTGGCGCGGTTTGCGGGAACGGCGACGGCGGCGGCGCTTCTGACTCTGGTCGGCCGAGCCCTCGCCACTGCGATCCTCACGCGGTTCGCGCTCGTCGCGAGCACCGCCGCGCGAAGCCTTGGCGGCAGCTCCTCCGCCATCGCCGGGGCGACGGCGCGTGACCTTGACTTCACCATCCGAAACCTGATCGGCCACAGAAGGAACCGAGGGTTTCTGCTGCGTGCCCGAGGAATGGCGACGGCGCGGACGCGGCGCGCGCTCCTCCTCGCCACGTGGCCTGCCAGCCTTGTCGGCAGGCGCGTCGGAGGCCGAGACGCCCTTGGGAGCGGCACCGGCCTCGCGAGCGGCTGCGGCGCGGAAGGCGTCCTCGCGCTCCTCGCTCGACAGGTGGCGGCGACGACGGCGCGTGGGGTTCATGCCGCCGCCGCGGTTTTGCTGCTGGGGCTGCTGAGCCTCGCGCTCGCGAGAGGCGTTCTTGCCCGCGGTCTCGCCGTTGTCGACGGACGCCGCGCGCTTGCGGCGACGACGGCCGCCGGCCGCCTCCTCGGCCTCGGAAGCCTCGGCCTTGCCGCGGCCCTTTCCGCGGCCACGACCCTCGCCCTGGCCCTGACCGGCACAAGCATCGGATTCGGCATCGCGACGACGGCGCTTGGGCATCGACGTGCCGGCCAGACGGTCGGCACTCGACAGGCCATCGCCCACGTCGACGCCGTTCTCGCGATCGAGCTCCATGAGCGCCAGGCGCATCTCGGGCGACTCGATGCGCTCGAGCACATCGTGCGTCACGCAGTCGGGGCGGCAGCTGCAGCCCTGCTCGGCGGCCTTCTTTTTGCAGCCCTCCGAGCACGTCATATCGGCCAAGTTGACCTTAAAGACTTTACCGTTCTCCAGGCGCAGCACCAGCTGCTCACGCGGCGTGTCATATTCCTGGATACGCGCCTTGCCGAGCGGCGTATCGATGAGCGTCTTCTTTTTGGGCGCGCGGCTCTTAAAGTCCTTGTACGCCTCGAACTCATAGCGCAGGCAGCACATCAGGCGGCCGCACACGCCGCTGATCTTAGACGAATTGAGCGGCAGGTCCTGCTCTTTTGCCATGCGAATCGAGACGGGCTCAAACTGTCCGCCAAAGCGCGTGCAGCAGAGCTCCTGTCCGCATTGGGCATAGCCGCCCACCAAGCGGGTCTCGTCGCGCACGCCAATCTGGCGCATGTCAACGCGAATGTGCAGCGTCGAGGACAGGTCCTTGACGAGCTGACGAAAATCGACGCGCTCCTCGGCCGCAAAGTAGAACACGGCTTTCTCGCCGCCAAACAGGTATTCGACACCCACCGGCTTCATCTCGAGGTCGAGATCTTTGACCAGACGGCGGAAATCGACCATGGCCTCATCGCCCTGGATGGCCAGGTCGTCGGCAAGCTGCAGGTCGATATCGCTCGCCACACGCAGCACGGGCTTGAGCGGCTGACCGATCTCGTCTTGCGGCACCTCGAAGGGATCGGCCGTGACCAGGCCGATCTCGGTTCCGCGCTCGGTGGAGCAAATGGCATAATCGGCCTCGAGGATATCCAGATCCTGCGGGTCAAACCACAGGTCGCGCGAGGCGTAGGTAAACTTAACGGGTACGACTAACGGCATTTCAGTGCCTTCCTGATATCGAACAGCATGACCTCGATGGCCAGCTGGGGAGTAACGTTTCTGGCAATGTTGCGCTCGGCGGTCGCGACCGCCTCGAGCGCCCGGGTGGCACCCGCAACATTCGTCGCGGCGGCAAGCCGCCCGATCGTGTCGCGCACGTCCTCGTTCACAATGTCTGCCGCCTCATCCTGAAGCGTCAGCAGCACGTCGCGCATGAGCGTCCGCGCGCTCGCCAGCGCTTCCATGATACCCGAACGCTCGCGCGCGTTGAGTTCGCGCTTGTTGCGGTCCTCAAGCTGCTTCAATGCTCCACGCGACAGATAATCGGCGTTTTGCTCGAGCACCTTTTCCTGCGTGGACTTGACCTCGGCAAGCGGAGCCTTAACGGCGACGATGAGCGACTTGGCGCGGCTGAGTACATCGGCCTCGTCGGCGGCGATGAGCGAATCGATGGCGCGGATCATCTGGCGGCGAGCATCCTGGCGCTCGGCGCTCTTAAGGAACTCGATGCCGCGCGTGGGGCTCCCCGCCACGGCGACCGCCATGCGACAGCGTGCGAGATCCTGGCCCGTCGCGCGGCTCACGGCCTTCGTGGCCACGGCGGGCGACACCAGCCGAAACGGCACGCACTGGCAGCGGCTCACGATGGTGGGCAACATCACGTCTGTCGAGGTGCCCAGCAAGATAAACATAACGCCCTCGGGCGGCTCCTCGAGCGTCTTGAGCAGTGCGTTGGCGGTGTTGGCGCGCAGCTGCTCGGCACGGTCGATGATGTAGACCTTGGCCTTGGCACGGATGGGCGCCAGCGGCACGTCGTCGAGCAGCTCGCGGGTCTGGGCGATGAGGTAGCCCGTGGCGCTCTCGGGCGTGTAATAGTGCACGTCGGGGTGCGTATGGCGGGCGACACGCACACAGCTATCGCATGAGCCGCAGCCGTCCTGCTCGCACAGGAAGGCTTGGGCGAGCGCCCAGGCGGCATCGAGCTTGCCGGCACCGGGAGCGCCCAAAAACAGGTAGGCGTGCGATGCGCGGCCGCTGGCGACGGCGTTGGTCAAAAAATCGCGTACGCGCTCTTGGGTGTCGAGCTTGGCCAGCAGGCTTGTCTGAGCGGGGGCCATGTTACTCGGCCTCCTGGGCAAGCGTGGCGGTGACGGCGTCCTGGGAAATGTCGAGACCGTACGCGCGAACCTGCTCGACCGTCTGCGCGAAGACGTCCTCGATGGAAGCGGTGGCGTCGATGAGCTTCACGCGATCTGGTTCCTCGGCGGCAATGGCACTAAATCCCTGGTAAACGCGCTCCTGGAACGCCATGCCCTTGGCCTCCATGCGGTCGACCGCACCACGGGCGGACATGCGCAGCGCCGCCTGCTCGGGCGTGATGTGATAGACGAGCGTGAGCGCCGGGTGCGTCCCCGCGACAGCAAGGTTGTTGGCGTCGCGTACCATCTGGCGATCGAGACCGTCGGCAAACGCCTGGTAGCAGGTCGTGGAATCATAGAAGCGGTCACACAGGACCACCTTGCCGGCCGCAATGGCGGGAGCTATGACCTCGTGCACCAGCTGGGCGCGTGCGGCCTCGTAGAGCAGCAGCTCGCAGGTATCCCCCATCGCCGTATTGGCGGGGTCGAGCAGCAGGGCACGGATCTTTTCACTAATGGCGGTACCACCCGGCTCACGCAGGGTCACGACCTGGTAGCCAGCGAGCTCGAGCGCACGGGCCAGCAGGCGCGCCTGCGTGGACTTACCGGCACCATCGACGCCCTCGAGCGTGATAAAGCTATGTTGAGCGGGCTCAAAAGCCATGGGCGCAGTCCCTTCCTACAAGGCGCGTAAATGCAGATATATCAACCAAATCATGATACCCCAGGGGCAGGCGCACCCCAAATCCAACCTAGTCATTGGGGACGTTCTTAATTGACTGGTCGTTTAAGAACGTCCCCAATGACTAAAGGTGCCTTTCCAAAGTTGCGGTGAAATAGGGACTGACTGAAGCTCTAAGACCGCCAAACAGCCCCTATTTCACCGCAACTTATGATGGGGAATTTTGGACGCTGGGTATAATCGTCGTATTGAAATGTGGCGAAAGGAGTGGCAATGTCTCGGTATTGCGCCTCGTGCGGCAAGCTTCTTGCAGATGATGCCAAGTTCTGCACCTCGTGCGGTGCGCCCGTTGAGCAAACAGCCGCGAGCGATAGCCAGACCGCTTTTGAGCAGACCGGGCCCCTTGATACGCCGCAAGCTAAGCCGGACGATCCCCTCGCTTATCGCCCCGACCCCGCCGCAAGCCCCGCGGCCGTCGAGACCACGCAGTGCATACCCGTTGCGAGCGGCTCGTCCCAACAGCAGCCGGCTCCCGCATACGCGCCTGCTTCGCCACAGACCCCCGCTCCCAAAAAGAGCGGCACCGGGGCGCTTGTCGCCGTTATCGTTGCGCTGGTGGCAATCATCATCGCCCTGGTCATCTTCTTTGTGATCAAACCGTTCGACAACTCCGCCACGCAGACGACTGCCGAGGTTACCAAGCTGCACCACGATGTTGACGATGATGACCTCAAGCCCCTCGGCGACCCCAATAGCCTTTACGACGATGACGATGACGACGAGGCTGGCGGCGAAGCAACCCTCTCCGAGCAGAACCTCTACCGTCGCCTGAGCGAATACTACGACCTGCTCGAGGACCTCGATAGCCAGGTCCGCGCCTGCGCGCAGGACTTCAATGGTAGCTATCTGGAAGAAGATCGCACCACCCGCCAAAATCTCGCCGACGTCGCCGAGCGCACGGAGGAGACCATCGAGCAGTATTACGATATCGTCGAGGACCTGGACGTCCCCATGAGCTCCAAGAACTACCACTCCTGGAAAGACATCATTGCCCTGTATGACGACCTTGATCACCGCATCGACGCGATCTGCGATGCCTGGGAGATCAGTCTAAAGTACGCAAAGCCCTCGGACCATAAGGACGAAATCGTGGCGCCGCTGGCACGCGACAACGAGCCGGGAACCAGCAGCAACAAGTATCGCTTGGACTTTGAGGACCGCTATCCCAGCGCCAAACCCGTCGAGGTGAACTAGCGTTTTGTCGTTCCCGAGCTGGCAGTTAGGGACGTTCTCAAACTGCCGACAGAAAAGGAACGTCCCTAACTGCCGAACAAAAAAGGGCGAGGATCATGGGACCCTCGCCCGTTTTTGTTTTGGGCAATGTTTCGGCTGCGCCGCTACTTGCTGGCGGCCGCCTTCTTTGTGGTCGTCTTTTTCGCGGCAGCCTTCTTGGCAGTCGTCTTTTTCGCCGTGGTCTTCTTCGCCGTACTCGCCTTGGTCGTCGTCTTGCGGCCGCGGGCGGGCTTCTTCTCCTTGGTCGGGCAGTCCATGTTGACGCAGATGCGCCACGGACCGCGCGCCGTGTTGACCACCACGATGGGAGCGCCGCACTCGGGACAGGTCTCGCCCGTCGCCTCGAGTTTGCCACGCGCCGGCAGCGGATAGCTCACGCCGCAGTCATCGTAGTTGGTGCAGCGGATAAAGCGCTTGCCGCTCTTCTCGCTCTTGTGCGCAATCAGATCGCCATGGCGTCCGGCCTCGGCGCACACCTTGCACTCGCCCACCTTAAGGTCGGGCTCGTAATTGGTGGGACACGTGGGGTTCACGCAGATCTCGAAAGCCTTCTGGCGGAACGGCTGGCACTTAATGCGCGGTGCGCCGCATTCGGGACACACGGCCGCCTCGCCCTCGAGCGGGCTCACCTTGACGCCGCTCGGCACCGGATAGGTCACGTCGCAGTCGGGCCAGCCCATGCAGCCGATAAAGCTGCCGCGGGTCTTGGCGCTCGTCTTCATAACCAGATCCTTGCCGCACTTGGGGCAGGCGCCCACGCGCGCATCGGCCGTGACGGCATCGCTGATGGCGTCGCCCAGCTCCTGCGTATGCTTGAGCAGCTCATCGAGCACGCCGGCCAGCAGCGCGCGCGAGTGCGTCACGACATGCTCTTCGGTATCTTCGCCGCGCTCCACGCGGGTCATGTCGCCATCGAGCTCGCTGGTCATATCGGGGCTCGTGATGCGCGGGGCAAACTGCGACAGTGCATCGATGATGGCGATACCCAGCTGACTCGGCTCCACGGGATCGTTTTTGAGGTAGCGCACGGCGTACAGGCGCTCGATGATGCTCGCGCGCGTGGACTTGGTGCCCAGGCCGCGCTTTTCCATCTCCTGCACGAGCTTGCCCTGGCTGTAGCGTGCGGGCGGCTCGGTCTGCTTGGCCTCGAGCTTAATGTCGAATACGTCGACCGTGTCGCCCTGCTCCAGCGGCGGCATCTGCTCGTCGCGCTTGAGTCCGTACGGGTATGCCTCGCGGAAACCCGGGGTCACGAGAACATCGCCCGAAGCCACGAACGGCTCGCCGTTCACGTCGAGCTCGAGCTTGGTGTTCTCGATGGTGGCGGGGCCCATAAGCGTCGCCAGGAAGCGGCGAGCGATGAGGTCGTAGAGCTTGCGCTGGCCACCGTCGAGCGTGGACGGATCGCCCTCGCCCGTGGGGTAGATAGGCGGGTGGTCGGTGGTCTCGACCTTGCCGCGCGTGGGCTTCATGGGACCGGCGAGCACCTTTTTGCATACGGGCGCCAGCGCCGGGTTGATCTTTGCCAGGTCACTCACCACGGCGCCCAGATCGAGCGTCGCGGGGTACACGGTGTTATCGACACGCGGATAGCTGATAAGACCCGCCATGTAGAGGGACTCGGCGATGCGCATGGTGCGTGCGGGCGAGATGCCCTCGGCCGCAGCGGCAGCCTGCAGCGAGGTGGTCGCAAACGGCGTGGGCGGCTGCTGCTTGCGCGAGCGCTTGGTCACCGCGGCGACGGTTGCCGTCTTGGCACCGTCAACGTGACCGTACGCCGTCTCAGCAGCATCCTTGTCGGTAAAACGCGCCGTCTTGTGCGCGATCTTAAAGCGGTCGTCCTCGGCAGCAGCCTGCGCGGCAGCCATGCCGCGAATCTGCCAGTAGTCCTCGGGCACAAACGCCATGCGCTCGCGCTCGCGCTCGACCACCAGGGCGAGCGTCGGGGTCTGCACGCGGCCGGCAGAACGCACGTTGCCAAAGCCGCCAAACTTGGCGAGCGTCAGGTAGCGCGTGAGCACCGCACCCCAAATGAGGTCGATGTGCTGACGGCTCTCGCCGGCATCGGCCAGGTTCTGGTCGAGCGAGACGAGGTTATCAAAGGCCTGCGTGATCTCGGCCTTGGTAAACGAAGAATACTGGGCGCGGGCAACCGGCAAGTCGGGCGCAACCTCGCGCACCTTGTTGAGGGCGTCCGAACCAATCAGCTCGCCCTCGCGATCGAAGTCCGTGGCGATGATGACGCTGTCGGACTTCTTGGCAAGGTTCTTGAGCGAGCGAATGAGTTCTTTCTCGGCCGGCAGCTTGATAACGGGTGCCCAGGTAAGGTAGGGCAGGCTCTCGAGCTTCCAGCCTTTGATGGAGATACCGTCGGCAAGGAACGGTTTGCGCTTGGTGTCATAGGGCGGACGCGCCAGGCCATCGGGTATGTCGGCCGGCAGCATCTCGCCGTCCTCGGTGACCGAATACCAACCCAGCTTTTTATCGAACAGCACGCTGTCGCAAAAATCGGGCGCAAGGATGTGACCGGCAAGGCCGATTGTCACGCACTCCTCGCCCTTCCACTCAAAACGGTAGATGGCGGTGTTGTACACCTTGTCCTTTTTGGGCTTGCCCGTGGAAAGACGCTCGGCAATCTGACGCGCGGCGTCGTTTTTCTCGGCGATGATGAGCTTCAAAAGAGGCTCCTATCTCGTGTGTCTGCGGCTGCGCCCGCACGTACGACGGCCGACTTACGCCCTTGTTTGTTCGATCTGCCCGATGAGCCAATCGCACCAGGCATCCATGCCCTCGCCCTTGCGTGCGCTCACGGCAAACCGCGGCGCCTGCGGATTGAGGTCATCGAGTGTCTTAGTATACCTATCCATATCAAAATCGAAAGCCGGGGCCACATCGACCTTGTTGAGCAGCTGTGCGCCAGCGTGCTGGAAGATGCCCGGGTACTTAATGGGCTTGTCGTCGCCCTCGGGCACCGAGAGAATCATGATGGACAGGTTCTCGCCCAGGTCAAAGTCGACCGGACAGACCAGATTGCCCACGTTTTCGATAAAGATAACATCGATGTTTTGAAGGCCCACTGCCTGGTCGAACGCGTCAACGGCCTCCATGATCATGTTGCCCTCGAGGTGGCACAGACCGCCCGTGTTGATCTGAATGGCGGGCATGCCGGCCTCCTTCATGGTGATGGCGTCGACATCCGAGGCGATATCGCCCTCGATGACGGCACAGCGCAGGCCGGCTTTGTCGCGCAGACGCTCGTTGGTGCCCAGAATCGTGGTGGTCTTACCAGAGCCGGGACTCGACAGCACATTGATCACATAGGTGCCTGTCTCTTTGAATCGCTGACGCAGCTGATCTGCCAGGCGCTCATTGCGCGACAGAATCGGCGATGCGATATCAATAGTTTTCTCGGCCATACTCGGCACTCCTTACTTCTACCATTTATACCCCGTCCCCAAATGGCAGGCTGGTTAATTGTCGGGGGTTTCGATCTCGATGCTGGCGATGTCGAGCTCGCGGCCGTGCAGCAGGCGCACGTTGGTGCCGCCACACTGAGGACAGCGGCAATGGAAGCGGTCGTGCTCAAAGACCTCGCGGCAGTCCAGGCACTCGCTTTGTGGATGGACTTCCTCCACGGCAAGCTCGCAGCCGCGCGTGAGCATGTCCTCGTCGCGAAACGTCTCCCACGCAAAGTCGAGCGCCTCACGCACAACTTCGGTCATATCCCCAATGCGCAGCGTTACCAAAACAGCGCGCGAGGCCCCCGCCCCACGCGCCGCGCGAATCACTGTATCGAGTATGCCGTTGACAATGCCAACCTCGTGCATACGGATTTACTCCTCGTCGTCCTCGTCGTCGTTCGAGAACAGATCCAGACGGCTCACAAACAAGCCTTCCTTGCCATCGCGCGCGGTAATGACCACGCGGGCGATGGCGAGCGAAATCTCGTAGAGCGAGAGCAGGGCGCCATACATGAGACCCAGCGTAACGGGCGAGCCGTCGGGCGTAATCACAGCCGAGCCCGCAAGCAGGCCAACGTATACGTAACGCCAGGTACCGCGGAAGGCCGCATAGGACACGATATGGAAGACAGACAGGTAGAAGATGATGAGCGGCAGCTCAAACGCCACACCAAAGCCGATCATAAAGAGCAGCTCCATGTTGACGTAGTTCTCCAGATCGGGCAGCGCCGTAGCGACGGCCGAGGTTTCGCCGATGAGCCACTCAAAGCCCGCAGGGATGATGATAAAGTAGCAAAAGATTGCGCCCAGGAAGAACAGCACCGTCGAGGCGAGCACCGTGGGCACAACCCACTTGCGCTCGTTGGGGCGAAGCGCCGGCAGGAAAAACGCCAGAATCTGCCAAATGATCATAGGCGTGCACATGACAACGGCCATCTTGAGGGCCAGCGAAAAGCGCAGACCAAAGCCGCCGAGCGTGGTGGTGATGTAGAACTTACCGTCCGGCACAAAGGAGCGGATGGGGTCTTCCAGGATGTCGAGCACCACGGGCGTGGCGAAATACAGCACGATGGCGGCGGCAAAGACTGACACGACCACGATGGTCAGGCGGCGACGGAGCTCACCCAGATGATCGAAGAGCGGCATGCGCGCAGGTCCGATAGGCATTACTCATCGCCTCCCTTCGGGGCATGGGCGGCAGCGGCGTCGTCCTCGGCCTCGAGCTCGCGAGCGAGCTGGTCGACGACGGCCTTGCGCTTGCGGGGACGACGGGCGTAGAGGTCAGCCGTCGTGGGCTCTGCCGGCTCGGGCTCGGGCTCCGGCTCTGCAGCAGGCTCGGGCTCGACGGCGGCAGCGGCAGACTCGGCGCCCTCAGCCTCACCAGCAGCACCTTCGTCCTCGGCAGCACCCTCACTCGCGGCCTTCTCGGCGGCAAGGCGGGCACGGCGCTCGGCAAAGGTCTCCTTCTTTGCGGGCGCGGCCGTCTCGACGGCATCCTCGTCCGCATCGGAATCGTCATCGACGGCAGCCTTCTTGGGCTTGACCGGAGCCGAAGCGGCCTCGCTTACCGGATCGATAATCTCGGACTGAACAACAGCCGTCATCTTTTCCTGCGTCTCGCGGAACTGACGGATGGCACGGCCGATTGTGCGGCCCATCTGCGGGAGCTTATCCGGGCCAAACAGCAAAAAGCCGAAGACCACGATGATCGCGAGCTCACCCTCTCCAATACCAAACACACATACCTCCAAGGCTCGATGTGAGTCGAGCCCGCACCGCGCCATTCGGCCGGAACTCGTCTATTCATTCGGTCAAGTATAGCGCCCGGACGTCAAAACATCCGAGCGCATCACAAACATATACCAAACGGCACGCCCTTTTTGGGGCAGGGCTTATGCCGCCGTAATTGAAATCTCCTGGTCGACACCCAGCAACTGAACCACGCGCATCACCGGGGGCTGCACGTTGACGCAGCCAAACCGCTTGCCGTGATTGGCTGCGTGGTGCGCGGCGCCCACAAGTACGCCAATACCTGTCGAGTCGATATAGCTCACCTGGGCAAAGTCGAGCTCAACGGCCTCGGTGGGCTGCTCGAGCGCCAAGTCGATGGCGTTACGCAAGCTGTCGGCGTTAGAGATATCAATCTCACCGGTCACCCTGATGGTGTAGAGCTCCGGCGTGGGGTTGGTGGAAATACCCAAATCCATGTATACGCTCCTTTGCGTATCGAGAGTGCGGATGGTACTGGACGCGGATTTGCGGGGCCCTACGCGTTAGGCGCGCTCGGCACGAGCAAGCTCGGCAGCGACAAGCTTGACGGCCAGCACCAGCACGTCGAGTGCGGCCTCCAGGTCCTCGACCGTGGGATAACTCGGCGCGATGCGGATGTTGGTGTCGCGCGGATCCTTGCCATAAGGCCAGGTGGCACCTGCCGGCGTGAGCTTGACACCCAGGTCGGCGCAAAGCGCGGCGACCTTTTGGGCCGAGCCCTCGGGGCCATCAAAGCTCACAAAGTAGCCGCCGCGGGGATGCGTCCAAGTAGCGCAACCCGTATCGCCCAGGCCCTCAGTGAGCTTGCGCTCGACGGCCTCAAAGCGCGGACGCAAGAACTCGGCATGCTTTTTCATGTGCTCCTTGACCGCCTCGATGGTGGGAAGGAAGCGCACGTGGCGTAGCTGGTTGAGCTTGTCGGCGCTGATAAGACCGGCCTTCAGGCGCTTGGAGAACTCCGCGATGACCGCGGGACTCGCACCGATAAAGCCGATGCCCGCGCCCGGGAAGGTGATCTTGGACGTCGAGGCGAATGCCACCACGCGGTCCTCGGTACCCGCCGCGCGGGCAAGATCGAAGATGTTGGCGAGCTCGTCGGTCTCGTCGTACAGGTCGTGCACGCAGTAGGCGTTGTCCCAAAAGATGCGAAAATCGGGCGCGGCCGTGGGCATCTCGACCAAGCGGCGCACGGTGTCCTCGCTAAAGGTGATGCCCGTGGGGTTGGAATACTTGGGCACGCACCAGATGCCCTTGATGGAGTCGTCGGTGGCAACCAGGCGCTCTACCTCGTCCATGTCGGGGCCGTTGCCGGTCATCGCGACGGGGACGTTCTCGATACCCAGGTCGGCGGTGATGCCAAAATGACGGTCGTAGCCGGGAACCGGGCACAGGAACTTGACCTTCTTACCGTCGTGCGCGGCCTCATAAGCCTCCCAAGGCTCGCTGCCGCACGAGCCGCAGCGCCAGAACATACCGGCGATATCGTGCTCGATCAAAAGGCTCGACGAACCCAGTACGAGCGTCTGATCGGCGGGGCAACCCAGGAACTCCCCCGCCAGCTTGCGTGCCGAGGGGATGCCCTCAAAGCAGCCGTAGTTGGAGCAGTCGACGTTACCGTCGTGCAGATCGGCGTCGGCATTGAGGATATCGAGCATGGGGCGCGAGATGTCCACCTGGGAGGGCGACGGCTTGCCGCGCGCCATGTCGAGCGCCAGGCCCTTGGCCTTGACCTCGGCAACCTCGGCTTTGAGAGCCTCGATGGCGGCATCGAGTTCGGTGGTTTCCATCTTCTGGTAGATCGTCTGCATGGGTGCGACCTTTCGCAAAGCGGGACGTTGCAGTTTGTCTAAGTATAGACCGCTACCGCCGCAACGGTATGAAGCCGTGATAGATTAAGTCCATCGCAATGAATTACGATATCCACCGTATGACCCGTATAGCCGCATGGCACATCCAAGGAGGCAGTATGGAATACGGCTCTTTTCAAGCCGAGGAGTTCGGAGACCTGCAGCGTCTGGTCGACGGCTTGTTTTATGACCGTAAGGCCATTGACCGCCTGGATCTAATCGTTCAGGCGGAGATCTTGGACCTGGCGCCCGATCTCATGGAAATCGTGAATCTTTTGCCGCCCGGCCACTACGACCGCCAATCGCTTTGCGACCAGCTTAACTCGGCCCTTGCCGCCCACGGCTGGGGCGCCGTCTACGGCACCGTGGAATAAAAATGGCAAATAAATGAAATGCCGTTTGTGACAGTGCTCACAAACGGCATTTTTTCACACGAGGGCATCCGGGGCATGTCCGGCCCCGGTTTTCGCGCTCCTACTCGTCCTTGGGCGAAGGATGCTTGCAGACCACGCTCATGTAGATCATGCCCAGCACGGCCGCGGTAACAGAACCGGCAAGAATGGCGGCCTTGGCGGCCAGAACCTCGAACTGGGCCGTCGGGAAGGCGAGGCCGCTGATGAGGATCGACATGGTAAAGCCGATGCCACCCAAAATGCCCACGCCGGCGATCATATGCCAGTTAACGTTATGAGGCAGCTCGCAAGCCTTAAGCTTGACCAGGGCAAACGTCACGCCAAAGATACCGATCGGCTTACCCAGCAGCATGCCAAAGTACACGCCGAGGGTCACCGGGTCGGTAAGCAGCACGCTCATGTCCACGCCCACAAGGCGAACCTGCGCGTTGACAAACGCAAAGATCGGCAGGATCACAAAGTTGACCGGCGTGGAGATCAGGCGCTCCATGCGGATGAGCGGCGGGGTCACACGGTGCATGACACGCTCGACCTTGGTAGTCGAAAGGGTAAAGTCGTGCTGGCCCAGGATGTGCGCCTCGTCGTCGTAACGGTCGTCGAGCAACGGCAGGTACTCGCCTAGCCAATCGGTAAGGCTATCGAGCTTAACACCGCACTTGGCCGGGATGGTGAAGGCCAGGATGACACCGGCAAGCGTGGCGTGCACGCCGCTCTTAAACATGCAAAACCACAGCAGCAGACCAAGCACCGAGTACGGGGCAAGGCGATAATGCTGAGTTTTGTTGAGCCACACAAGTGCGCAGGTCACAACTGCAGCGGCACCCAGCCAAAACGGACTGGGGCTCTGGCCGTAGAAAATGGCGATGGCGGCGATGGAGATGAGGTCGTCGGCGATGGCGAGCGTCGAGAAGAACACGCGCACGCCGTTGGGCACGCGATTGCCCAAAAGCGACAGCACGCCCAGCGCAAAGGCAATATCGGTTGCCATGGGGATGGCCCAACCGTTGCGGGCGCCGGCATGGTTAAAGATCAGGTAGATGCAGGCGGGAACGACGACGCCGCCCACGGCTGCCAGCATGGGAAGCATGGCCTGACGCGGATTCTTGAGCTCGCCGACCGTCATCTCGTACTTAAGCTCAATGCCCACCAACAAAAAGAAGATCGCCATGAGAAAGTCGTTGACGAAAAGCTCGACGGTGAGGCCAGCCGTAAGGTTGCCCAGACCCACATACAGCGGGGTCTCCAAAAAGTGATGGATAGCCTCGTAGACATCGGTGTTGGCGCAGATAACGGCGGCGATGGCGGCGATGACCATGACGGCGGCGGAAATCGTGCCGTTCTCGGCGATGCGCTCCCAGATGTCATGACGTTCAAAGCGCTTGCGCTCACGAACGTTGAACAGCTGCTCAGTTGCTGCCATGGGCGGCTCCTTTCACGGGAAAGCTCCCGTCTTAAAAAAGCACGGCCCGCCCAAGTGGCGGCACCGCGCTCCAACGTATTACGCTTGCATCTAGCCTACCCTGCACGACAAGCACGCAGGCGTGGCCGAAAAGCGGAACCACAGGTTGAACATTATTTGCCCGACGGTACGGGCGCCCCTGTCCAATAGAGGACGCGGTCCGACGCATAAAAAACGACCGGAGCGCGGGGCGTCCGCGGTCCGGTCGTAGCAGGCTACAAAACCTAGCAGGCGGCCATGATGGGGGCAGCGACCTGCTTCTTACGGGAGAGGACGCCCGGCATCCAGACGCCGTCGTGCTCGTCGGCAATGCCCAGGCCCTTCTGAGCGGCCTCGGTCTCGCCCTCGAGCAGGACCTGCGAGCCCTCCTCCATGATGTCGGTGATGCACAGGACGATGCCGTCGGCACCCTTCTCGGCGGCGTAGGCGCGCATGGCCTCGCGGATCTCGTCGATCATGCCGAGCGCACGGCTCTTGTCGACGGTCTCGTACTGGCCGATGAGCAGCTTCTTGCCGGCGGGCTCGAACATCTTGATGTCGTTGCCGACCATCTCGGCTGCGGTGAAGGAGCCGGACGGACGGGTAAGGAAGACCTCCATGCCAAACTTGACCGGGTCGACACCCACCTGCTCGCCGAGCTTGGCGGCGACGGCGCGGTCGACATCGGTGGTGGTGGGGCTCTTGAGCATGAGCGTGTCGGTCATCATGGCCGAGAGCAGCAGCTTGGCCTGAACGTCGGAAAGCTCAACGCCGAGCACGCCGGCGAGCTTAGTGACGATGGTGCAGCTGGAACCCCAAGGCAGGCAGATGTAGTGCAGCGGGCCGGCGCTCTCAAAGTCGCCGATGCGGTGATGGTCAACGACGCCAAAGACCGTGGCGTCCTTAAGGCCGGCGACGGACTGGGCGGACTCGTTATGGTCGGTGAGAACGACAAGCTGGCCGGCCTCGACGGACTCAATCACGCGGGGCTCGGCAATGCCGGCGTCTGCGAGCAGCTTGGCGGACTCTGCCGGAAGCTGACCAAGAGTGCAGACCTCATAGGTGTTGCCGGCATACTCAACCTGGTTGAGCAGCTGAGACAGAACGACGGCGCTCATGATGGCGTCGTTATCGGGGTTCTGGTGACCAAAGACAAGAACGTTTGCCATGGGTATCCTCCACTTGGTATGTTTACTTAGACGTAGCTATGGTAGCACGCTGGCAGCTGGCCTTTGGGGACGGAAGGGCCACGGCATATTTTGTGGCAGGTATGGGGGCCAAGGCTGTCCCTTTTGCACCATGTTGGTGCAAAGTAACCTGGCCCCCTTGCACCAGCTATTTACCGGCGGCGCGCAGGGCTACGTAGGCAGAACCGATGATGCCGGCGTCGTTTCCGAGCGAGGCAACCTTAATGGGCGTCTCGCGCGAGGCGAAAAGCACGTAGCGCTGGAAGTACTCGCGAACCTTATCGAGGTAGACATCGGCCGAGGCGGAGGCGCCGCCGCCGATCAGGAACATCTCGGGATCGACCACGTTGGCAATAAGCGCCAGGGCGCGGCCGAGATAGTCGGCCATGGTATCGGCCGCGGCCAGCGCGAGCTTATCACCCTCGCGGCAGGCTTGGAACACGTCCTTGGAATCGGAGGGGCCGGTGAGCTCGATGGGCTCGACGCCCGCCTTCTTGCACTCGGCAAGGTAGTTGCTCACCACGCCGGTGGCGCTGGAATACTGCTCCAGGTGGCCATGGCCGCCGCAGCCGCAAGTGCGCTCCTCAGCCGGATTCAGGCACATATGGCCAATCTCGCCGCCGGCGCCCACAACACCCGACACCACATCGCCGTTGACGATAACGCCGCCGCCCACGCCGGTACCGATGGTGACCATCACCACATTCTGCACGTCCTTGGCAGAACCGAGCCAAGCCTCGCCCATGGCAGCGGCGTTGGCATCGTTCTCGTACTTAACGACCGCATCGGGGCAGTGCTCCTGAATGGCGATCTTCAACTCGGGCAGGTTAATGGCAATGTTGGCCTTGACCTTGGCATCGCCCGCTGCCGGAATGGGGCACGGAACAGCAAGGCCAATGCCCGCCACAAAGGCGCGCGGAATCTGTGCCTTGGCGACCACCTGGTCGATAGCCTCGGTCACCGCGGCAAAGCCCGCAGCGTCAACGATGGGAGGCGTGGGCACGCTGACCTTCGCAAGCAGGTTGCCATCCCCATCGAACAGGCCCTCCTTAACCGAAGTGCCGCCGACGTCGATGCCGATGTAGTACTGCTTAGGTTCCATAGGGGCCCGCCTTTCTCGTTTAAACATTGTCTGTATGGTACCGCTCCCAAGGCAAAAACATACCAAAAAGGGACAGGTTTGTTTTGGTAGGTTTTATCTGGGGAAATGCAGAATACAGGATTCGGTTCGCTGGGTGCTAAATCGGTTCGGCCCCGTCCTCGGACCGATTAGATTTCTCAACACGACATTATTCGAATGTATATTTATTTAGAGCGCTTTTATTTTTAGCGCAAAGCGACTTTTAGTAATATATCTATCGAACTTTTCAATGACTCAATAGGGATACTTAGGTGTTGAGTATACTTTCTTTTATACTCAATAAAGTTGGAAAGGAGGTCCCATGATTCCCAAATACGAGGCGATAGCTGCAGATATTCGTCGAAGTATTGAGGATGGCGCTCTTAAACCAGGCGACAAGCTTCCCACCGTCGTTGAGTTCTGCGAGCTCTATAGCGTTTCCAAAATCACCGTCAAACGAGCTATCGAGCAAATCACCGAGGAAGGTCTTGTTACCAGCCGTCGTGGATCGGGTACCTACGTTAAGGACACGGCGGGGCTTCCCGGCCAGGCGTTTTTCCAGGGCAAAAACGACCGTGCCCAGGGCTTTTCGTATGAGCACCGCGGGGAGAAGGTGACCTCGGTGGTCTACGATTTCTCGATTGTTAATCCACCAGCGGACATCGCAGCCCAGCTGGGAATTGCCGAGGATGACTTTGCCTATCACATCGTGCGCGTGCGTCAGGCCGATGAGAAGCCCATCGTTATCGAGTACACCTACATGCCCCTCGAGCTGATTCCGGGCCTTAAAAAGAAGGACCTGTACGGATCGGTCTACCGCTTTATCCGCGAGCAATGTGGGCTGAAGATCTCGAGCTTCCACCGTACCATTCGCGCCGTGGCAGCAACCGAGGAAGAAGCCGAGCGCCTGGACACCAAACCTGGCTCTCCCCTGCTCGAGCTCAACCAGATTGGCTTTTTGGACAGCGGCGCGGCCTTTGAGTATTCGGTCTCGCGCAACGTTGGCGACCGCTTTGAGTTGCACAACGTAACGTTGGCATAGGTTTTTGTAGTCATGCGGGCGCTCGTTTTGAGCTGTTTGTGCAACGCCCGCGCAACACAATGGGGTATGAATATGTCCGATTTGATTAAACTGACGCCGATCTTCCACGAGAAAATCTGGGGCGGCCGCCAGCTCGAAACCGTATTTGGCTACGACATTCCCGATGGACCCATCGGTGAGTGTTGGGCCATCTCGGCCCACCCCAACGGCGACTGCCAGATTGTGGAGGGCCCGTATGCCGGCCACACGCTGTCGTGGCTGTGGGCCGAGCACCGCGAGCTCTTTGGCAGGTGCGAGGGCAAGGAGTTCCCGCTGCTCATTAAGATTCTGGACGCCAAGGACGACCTTTCGATCCAGATTCATCCCAACGACGAGTACGCTGCCAAGCACGAGAACGGCAGCCTGGGCAAAACCGAGTGCTGGTATGTGCTGGACTGCGAGCCCGGCGCCACAATCATCGTCGGCCAGCGCGCGCATGACCGCGCCGAGGCCGCGCAGATGATCGAGGACGGCCGCTGGGACGACATGCTCAACGCGCTGCCGATCCACAAGGGCGACTTTTTCCAGATTGATTCCGGTACCGTGCATGCCATCAAGACCGGCACGCTCATTTTGGAGACGCAGCAGTCAAGCGACGTGACGTATCGCCTGTACGACTACGACCGTCCCGGCACCGACGGCAAGCTGCGTCCGCTGCACATTGAGCAGAGCCTCGATTGCATCGATTTTGACGCTCAGGCTCCGACCGACGGCACGATAACCGCACCCGAGGTGAACGGCGTAACCGAGCTCGAGTCTAACTCCTGCTACACCGTCGATCGCGTGCGCGTCGACGGCAGCAAGACCTTGGAGCAGCGCTGGCCCTTCATGTGCCTGTCGGTCATCGACGGCGAAGGCACCGTCTGCGGCGACCCCGTCCACAAGGGAAGTCACCTGCTGGCACCCAGCACCGTCAGCTCCATTGACCTCGAAGGCCAGATGGAACTGATTATCAGCCACCTCTAGGTCGCGCCAACAACCAAAACGCAACAAGGGGCTCTCCCGACCATGTACGGAAGAGCCCCTACTCGTATCTATCTATCAGCCCACCCGGCTCTCCAGATCAAAAAGCAAACGAGCAGAGCGAGGTTCGAAAGCTGCAGGCCAAAACGCCACAAGGAAGAGGGCGCGCCGGGGGCTTTGGTCGATCGCGAGTTCCGCACGAGCCGGAGAGCACTTAATGTGCTCTCCGTGCGAGCAGGACTGTCCGAGCAGGCGACCAAAGCCCCCGGCGCGCCCGGCCAACCTCGCAGTTAGGCATTCAGCTTAACAATCGGAGCGAAGCCTTTCATTAGCTTTTTGGTCTGGCCGGTCTTTTCGAATTGGACCTCGATCATGTCTCCAGCGACCGAGATCACGGTACCCGTGCCAAAGGTCTTATGACTCACGGTATCGCCCGCGGCAAAGTCCTGCGACGCGCTGGCGCGATCGACCTTGCGCTCCACTGTTGGGGACACCTTGGACGACGGCTTTTTGGCTCGCGGTGCGCCCGAGCCAAAGGTCGAGGCAACGCGACCGGCGTCGGGCGAGACCCCACGATGGCGCTCGGTCCCGTAGCTGCTGCCGCCAAAGAAATCGTCGAAGCTCGATCCACCGCGCGAACCGGAACCGCCGGTCGAGCGCGTATGCGAACCAAACACCTTGCCGCCATACATATCCGAACCCATGCCCGAGCCAAAGGTGCCGCGACGGTCGCCGCGTTTCTCCCAGCCCGTGCCCTCAAAACCGGCAGAACCGATACCGCTAAACTCGATATCCTCAAACGGAATCTCGTTGAGAAAGCGCGAACGCGGGTTGGCGGAGGTCGAACCGTAGGTGCGACGCGTGGCCGCATAGGTCAAGAACAGGCGCTTGCGGGCACGCGTGATGGCGACGTAGGCCAGGCGACGCTCCTCCTCGAGCTTGCCCGGATCATCGCTGCCGCCAAAGTCGTGCACGTGCGGAAAGATACCCTCCTCCATGCCGGCCACGAACACCGCCGGAAACTCCAGGCCCTTGGCGGAGTGGATGGTCATCATGGTAATGGCATGCGTCTCGCCGGCCAGGGAATCCAAGTCGGAGCGCAAGGCCAGCCATTCCATGAGTGCCGGCAGCGCCTTACAGGTGAGCGGACCGTAGGTACGCTCGATCTCGCCGGCATGCACGGCACCCGCCGGCAGCTCCGTCGGCGCGGCATACGCGTTGCCTGCGATGGCGGCGGCCAGGGCATCCTGCGGAGACAGCGCCGGAGCGGCCAAGCCATCGAGCGGATTGGAGCCCGCGGCGTCACGGGCGCCGACGAGCGCCTCAAACGAGGATGCCGGGGCAGATGGCCCCGGTTCGGGCGCAGACACGCTCACCACGACGGGCTCGGGCTCGGCGCCGGCAGGCACATCGGCAACACCGGCTGCCCGCAGCTCTTCTAGGCTCTCGAGCGTACCCTCGATATCCTCGTGCGTCTCCTCAAATTCGGCGGCAACGCCCAGAAATTCCTGGATGTTCTCGGCGCGGCTCTCGGACTCCATGGTGCCCTCGGCGCGAAACGCCTGCAGCAGGCCCGTCTTATCGACGATCATCTCGACAACGTCCTTGAGCTCGCCGTCCATGCGGCGGCCCTCGCGCACCAGTGAGACAAAGCTCGACAGGCCGTTGCGCACCTTGGCGCTAAACATGCCGGTTTCGGCGCACGCGATCTCGCAAGCCTGGAAGAACGAGCAACGGTTGTCGCGTGCCAGCTGCTCGATCTTTTGGATTGAGGTGGAGCCAATGCCGCGGCGCGGTGTGTTGATGACGCGCTTGACGCTCATCTCGTCGGCCGGGTTCACGATCATCTTGAGGTAGGCCATGACGTCGCGAATCTCGGCACGGTCGAAGAATCGAGTGCCGCCCACGATCTTGTAGGGCACGCCCGCGCGCAGAAACATATCTTCGAGAATACGCGACTGGGCGTTGGTGCGATAAAACACGGCGATGTCGTCGTAACTCGTGCCTTTGGCATGCAGTTTCTCGATCTCGCCGGCAATCCAGCGGCCCTCGTCGCGCTCGTCGCTCGCCTGGAAGGCCTGAATCTTCTCGCCATCGCCCTCGGCCGTAAACAGGCGCTTGTCCTTGCGCTGCGAGTTGTGGCGCACCACGGCGTTGGCGGCGTTTAGGATATGGCCCGTAGAGCGGTAGTTCTGCTCGAGCTTAACGGTCTTGCAGTTTTTAAAGTCCTGCTCAAAGTCCAAGATGTTGGTGATGTCGGCGCCACGCCAGCTGTAAATGGACTGGTCATCGTCGCCCACAACCATGAGGTTTTGGTACTTGGCGGCCAGAAGGTTGGCGATTTCGTACTGGACGTGGTTGGTGTCCTGATACTCGTCGACGCTAATGTAGCGGAAGCGCTCCTGGTACTTGTCGAGCACCTCGGGGCGGGTGCGCAGCAGTTCGAGTGTGCGCACGAGCAAATCGTCGAAGTCCATCGCGTTGGCAGCGCGAAGGCGGCGCTCCAGCTCCAGGTAGACCTGCGCGGCCTTTTTGTCGTTGGGGCTATCGGCGGATTTGAGCATGTCCTCGGGGCCGATCATGGCGTTTTTGGCCGAACTGATCTTGCTGCGAATCATGTTGATGGGGAACTGCTTTTGCTCGATGCCGAGCGCCTGCATAATGTCACGCACCATGCGCTTTGAGTCATCGTCATCGTAGATGGTGAACTGACCGGTGTAACCCAGCAGGTCGGCGTCCTCGCGCAGCATGCGCACGCACATGGCGTGGAAGGTGCACACCCACATGCCGCGGGTACCGCTGGGAATGAGCGCCGTCAGACGCTCGCGCATCTCGGCCGCGGCTTTGTTGGTAAACGTGATGGCAAGAACCTGCCAAGGCTTAACACCCAGGTCGCCGAGCATATGCGCGATGCGGAAGGTCAGGACGCGAGTCTTGCCCGAGCCTGCGCCGGCGAGGACCAGCAACGGGCCCTCGGTGGTCAGGACGGCCTCGCGCTGGGCGGGATTAAGGCTGTCAATGTCGACGAGCGGCTTGACGGGCTTGGGTGCCGGCGCGGGAGCGTCGTAGATGTCGAGCGGAACGAGCTCGGGCTCCGGCGCAGCGGGGGCGGTGTATGCATCGAGCGGCACGGATTCCGGCGCGGGCGGCACGGGTACCGCGGCGTTCTTTTCCCAGGGCAAGGGCTGGGTCATGGGCGACTCCTCATCTGACGGACGGCGCGCCTGCGGGCGGCGCCATAGTTTGAGCCGTACCAGTATACCGAGCCGCGCGGACACCGACGCAAATCACACCACGACTCCGTGCGCCGCGCTCTGGCCGCCGCGCAGCGTCAACCAAGTTACAGACCGAGCATAGGCTCCAGAACAAAGAAGTACGCGAGCACCACGATGCCCAGAATAATGCGGTAGACGCCAAAGCACTTAAAGTCGTGACGGCGAACGAAGCCCATGAGCCACTTGATGGCAATAAGCGAAACCACAAAGGCCACGACGCAGCCCACGCCCAGAATGGCAATCTCGTTGGTGCCAAACGTACCGCCCTTAACGAAGTACTTGACCAGCTTGAGCGCGCTCGCGCCAAACATAACGGGAATGGCCAGGAAAAACGTGAACTTGGACGCCACCGAGCGCGTGCAGCCCAGCAGCAGGCCGCCGATGATGGTGGAGCCGGAACGTGATGTGCCCGGAATCAACGAAAGCACCTGGAAGCAACCAATACCCAATGCGGTCTTCCAGCTCAGGTCCTCGAGCGTGGCGATGGATCCAAAATCCAAATCCTCGTCATCGTCATTGTCTTCGGCAATATCCGCCGCAGGCGCCGCGAAGTGTGCACCGGCGGGACGCCCGCCCGCCACCACAGCACGCGAACCAAACGAATCGGCAAGAGCGGCGTTCTCGCGCTTACTTGCACGCCAGTTCTCAATCACGATAAACAACACGCCGTACACGATGAGCGCCAGCGCCACGACGGGAGCGTTATAGAAATGCTCCTCCATCCAGTCGTTGAGCGGCAGACCGATCACCGCGGCGGGAATACAGCCAAGCACAATCTTGCCCCACAGCACCCAGGTGTCGCGACGACCCTCCTTGCCCTTGCTGGGCGAGAACGGATTTAAGTCGTAGAAGAACAGAACGCAAACGGCCAAAATGGCGCCAAGCTGAATCACGACCAGGAACATATTCCAGAATGTCTCGCTCACATTCATCTTGACGAACTCGTCCACCAAGATCATGTGGCCCGTCGACGAAACGGGCAGCCATTCGGTGATGCCCTCGACCAGGCCCATGAAGGCAGATTTTAGAAGCTCGATGATATCCAAAGGGACCCCCCTCGTTTGTCACCCGCCGATAGTTGTTCTGCGGACGGTTGCGGGCGATGTCCCATTATCAACCGTTCGGCCGCGGCCGCGCCCACCCTTACCAAAAATCTCGCCCGTTCACAGAATTGCGAGCGGTCAAACCGAAATCCTTGGGTATAACTGCAACAAGCTAAAGTGTCCGGCGGCCAACACGTCGTCCGATGCACGAGCCCCGCGCCCGTGCGATAGACCAAGGAGGAAACCATGAACGAGGGCTATACCAAGGTATTTGTTTCACTCGACGGTACTGAGCAGCAGGATTTTGTGCTCACACGCGCTATCAAGGTCGCCGCAAACAATGGCGCCAAGCTGATCATCGGTCACGTCATCGATTCCACGGCGCTCGAGAGCGCCGGTTCCTATCCGGTCGATCTGGTCAACGGCCTGGAGGAGGCCTTTAAGAACTCCATCGCCAAGCAGCTCGAAGAGGCCAAGGCTAATCCCAACATTCCCGAGGTCGAAGTCATGATTCGCGCCGGCCGTATTCGCGAGACGCTCAAGGACGAGATGCTCGACGTGGTCAAGCCCGATCTGGTGCTCTGCGGCGCTCGTGGCCTTTCCTCGATCAAGTATGCGCTCCTGGGTTCGATTTCGACATTCCTGCTGCGCAACACCGACTGCGACATTCTGGTCGTGAAGTAGGTTCCTTCCCGCCGGCGCAAGGCCTGCGGGGTTATCACGCCGACGTCCTCGCCGCTTCGCGGCTGCGGGATGTCGGCTTAGATAACCCCTCCCGGCCTTGCGCCTTCGTCACCGTACTTCAGCGAGTTAGCTGAATAGAGAGATGGC
>NZ_JBQKDD010000014.1:0-38181 GCF_052122015.1 Collinsella sp. LCP19S3_A6 | reverse complement strand
CAGGAGCATGTCCGCCAAGGGCTGCAGCCCGGACAACGCGGCGATGGAGGGCTTCTTCGGCCTGCTCGAGAGGGAGTTCTGGCACGGCAGGGACTGGTCGGGCTGGACCCCCGCCCGCTTCATCGAGGAGCTCGGGGGCTGGATCGGCCGATACAATACGGAGAGGCGCAGCGATGCGCTCGGCGGCCGCACGCCGGCCGAGTTCCGCGCCGCGCTGGGAAGGGCCGCGTAACGGTCCAAGAAATCGTCCGCAGTCCCCGGCTCAGGACGGGATACAGTTTCCCAAACAGGGCTCAATCGGAAACTACGACCCAGTTTGAGGCCTCAAAACGGGACGCAGTTTCCGCCCGATCAGCCTTCGCCGCCATTCCGCCATTCAGCGACGCGCATCAGCAACTCTGTTCACAGAAAATATATGAACAGGTGTTCGATGCATACCAATCTACCTGCGCATTTTCTGTCAAAAAACTTTGCTACTCCAAAAACTCAATCGCGTCAAGGCTTTTCTTGCCCAACGGTCGGTACCTGATAAACTATTAGGTTGCGATAACTGGCGAAGCTATGCCTCGCCAACCCACCGAGCATTTCCGTGAAGGAGGAAAAACCTGGTGACCTACGCATACACTGCCACTGAGCGCAAGCGCGTCAGCTTCGGGAAAATCCCGGAGGCCATGGAGCTCCCCAACCTTATCTCTGTTCAAAGGGAATCCTTTGAGCGTTTTAAGGACGAGGGCCTTCGTGAGGCGTTTAAGGAATCCAGCCCCATCCAGAGCCAGAACCATGTTCTCGAGGTTACCTTCGGCGAGCATCAGTTTGGCGACCCCGCGCACACCGTCGAGGAGTGCCGCGAGAAGGATATGACCTATCAGGCTCCGCTTCTGACCGACGTCCGTCTCACCAACAAGGAGACCGGCGAGATCAAGGAGCAGCTCGTCTTTATGGGCGACTTCCCCATGATGACCGATCAGGGCACCTTCATCATCAACGGTACCGAGCGTATCGTCGTCTCGCAGCTCGTCCGTTCCCCGGGCGTGTACTTCAGCTCCGAGATGGATTCGGGCAAGCAGATCTACAAGGCTCAGATCATCCCGTCCCGCGGTGCCTGGCTTGAGTTTGAGGTCGACAAGCGCGACCAGCTCATGGTCTCCATCGACCGTAAGCGCAAGCAGAGCGCCACGATGTTCCTGCGCGCCCTTGGCATCGCCGTCACCAACGACGACATCATCGAGCTGCTCGGCAACTCCGATGTGATCAAGCGCACCCTCGAGCGCGATACCGCCCTTACCCGCGAGGATGCTCTTATCGAGATCTACCGTCGCCTGCGCCCGGGCGAGCCTCCCACCGTGGATGCTTCCCGCAGCCTGCTCGAGGGCCTGCTCTTCAACCCGCAGCGCTACGACCTGGCCCGCGTCGGTCGCTACAAGGTCAACAAGAAGCTCAACCTCACTACCGAGGAAGAGTTCACGGTGCTCACCGACGAGGATATCGTCGCTACGCTGCGCTACCTTCTGTCCCTCGCTGCCGGCGAGCAGGGCTTCAAGGTTGACGACATCGACCACTTTGGCAACCGCCGTATCCGCACCGTCGGCGAGCTCGTCGCCAACCAGTTCCGTATCGGCATGAGCCGTATGGAGCGCGTCGTCCGTGAGCGCATGAGCTCCCAGGACATCGACGAGATTACCCCGCAGTCGCTCATCAACATCCGCCCGATCGTGGCCTCCATCAAGGAGTTCTTCGGTTCCTCGCAGCTCTCGCAGTTCATGGACCAGGCGAACCCCCTGACCGGTCTGACCCACAAGCGCCGTCTGTCCGCACTCGGCCCTGGCGGTCTTGCCGGCCACAAGTCGGGCTCCAGCCGCCGCACCAACGTGCCGACGGCCGTCCGCGACGTTCACAACTCGCACTACAGCCGCATGTGCCCGATCGAGACCCCCGAAGGCCCCAACATCGGCCTGATCGGCTCGCTTGCCCTCTACGCCCGCGTCAACGAGTATGGCTTCATCGAGGCCCCGTTCCGCCGCGTCGAGAACGGCGTTGCCACCGACCAGATCGACTGGATGACCGCTGACGAGGAAGAGAAGCACGTTATCGCGCCGGCCAACACGCCGCTCGATCCCAAGACCAACGAGTTCATCACGACCGATGCCGAGGGCAAGATCGTCCGTCCGCATTCCGTGATCGCCCGTACCCGCGACTTCGACGGCTCCTTCGGCGCTCCCGCCGACGTGCCCGTCGAGGACGTCGACTACATGGACGTCTCGCCGCGCCAGATGCTCTCCGTCGCAGCCACGCTGATCCCGTTCCTCGAGCACGACGACGCTAAGCGTACGCTCATGGGCGCCAACATGCAGCGTCAGGCCGTGCCGCTGGTTCACCCCGCCGCTCCCTATGTCGGTACCGGCATGGAGCGTCGCGCCGCCCTGGACTCTGGCGAGGTCACCCTGGCCAAGAACGCCGGCGAGGTCATCTTTGCCGACGCCTCCAAGATTATCGTCAAGCATGCCGGCGGCATGGACGAGTACCACCTGGCCAAGTACCAGCGCTCCAACCAGTCCACCTGCATCAACCACCGCCCGCTCGTGCGCGTCGGCGACACCGTTGAGCAGGGTGAGCCTCTGGCCGACGGTCCTTCGACCGATCACGGCGAGCTCGCACTGGGCCAGAACCTCACCGTGGCCTACATGCCGTGGGAAGGCTTCAACTACGAGGACGGTATCGTCGTGTCCGAGCGCCTGGTGGCCGAGGACCTGCTGACGACCATCAACATCACCCGTCACGAGATCGACGCCCGCGATACCAAGCTCGGCCCCGAGGAGATCACTCGCGAGATCCCGAACCTCTCCGAGGACATGCTTGCCAACCTCGATGAGGACGGCATCATCCGCATCGGCGCTGAGGTCGGCCCTGGCGACATCCTGGTCGGCAAGGTTACCCCTAAGGGCGAGAGCGCTCTGACTGCCGAGGAGCGCCTGCTGCGCGCCATCTTCGGTGCCAAGGCTCACGACGTTCGCGACACTTCCCTTAAGATGCCTCACGGCGCTTACGGCCGCGTCATCGACGTCGTCCGCTTTAGCCGCGAGAACGGCGACGACCTGGCCCCCGGCGTCAACGAGCAGGTGCGCGTCTACGTCGCCCAGCGCCGTAAGATCCAGCAGGGCGATAAGATTGCCGGCCGCCACGGCAACAAGGGTGTTATCTGTAACGTTCTGCCGGTCGAGGACATGCCCTACATGGCTGACGGTACCCCGATCGACGTTATCCTCAACCCGCTGGGCGTTCCTTCGCGTATGAACGTCGGCCAGCTGCTCGAGTGCCACCTTGGCTGGGCTGCTGCCTGCGGTTGGGATACCGAGGATGCCGATTCCGACAAGTACGTCCCCGGTCCGTTCTTTACCGCGACGCCCGTCTTCGACGGCGCCAAGGAGGACGAGATCGCCGAGGTCATCCGTCGTGCCAACAAGAATATGCTCAACAAGGCCACCGCTGCCTTTGGCGATCACATGCGCCCCGAGTTTGTCACCCAGCTTGACGAGCGCGGAAAGACCCGCCTGTTTGACGGCCGTACCGGCGAGGAGTTCCGCGAGCCCATTACCGTGGGTACGTCCTACATCCTCAAGCTCGGTCACATGGTCGACGACAAGATCCACGCCCGTTCGACTGGCCCTTACAGCTTGGTTACCCAGCAGCCGCTGGGCGGCAAGGCCCAGTTCGGCGGCCAGCGCTTCGGCGAGATGGAAGTTTGGGCACTGTACGCATACGGTGCTTCCAACGTCCTGCAGGAGATCCTGACCGTCAAGTCCGACGATACCGTGGGCCGCGTCAAGACCTACGAGTCCATCGTCAAGGGCGAGAACGTCCCGGTTCCGGGTATCCCCGAGTCCTTCAAGGTTCTCGTCAAGGAGATCCGTTCCCTCGCACTGGACATCGAGCCCATGCGCGATGCCGACGAGGACGCCTCCGCCCCCGTGACCGCCGAGGAAACCTCTGCCCTCGATGACCTGGCTGCGCTCGCCGGCGTTGACGCCGACGTCGAGGCCCAGGATGCCGAGACCGCCGAGGCACCTGAGGCTGTCGCCGCCACGACCACTGATAAGGAGTAGTTGACTGTGGCAGATTTCGAAGCTACTGAATTTGACTCGGTAAAGATCTCCCTTGCCTCCGCCGACCAGATCCGTTCCTGGTCGCACGGTGAGGTCAAGAAGCCGGAGACCATCAATTACCGTACCCTCAAGCCCGAGAAGGACGGCCTGTTCTGCGAGAAGATCTTCGGTCCCGCCAAGGACTGGGAGTGCTCCTGCGGCAAGTACAAGGGCATCCGCTTTAAGGGCATCGTCTGCGAGCGCTGCGGCGTCGAGGTCACCTCGGCCAAGGTGCGTCGCGACCGCATGGGCCATATCGAGCTCGCCGCTCCCGTGTCCCACATCTGGTACTTCAAGAGCCCCACGAGCTTCCCGATGAGCCGTATGCTCGACATCAAGTCCAAGGACCTCGAGAAGGTTCTGTACTTTGCCAGCTACATCATCACCGAGGTCGACTACGAGGCTCGCGAGGCCGACGCTGACGACCTGCGTGAGGAGCTCGCCGCCGATCTGGAAGAGATCGACGCCGAGTGCGCCCGCCAGATCGAGTCCCTCAAGGAGCAGGGCAACCCCGAGAACTTTGACGAGTTCTCCGACGAGGAGCCGCTGACCCCCGAGGAGATCGCCTCCGGCATCGTCGACATCGAGGAAGAGTGCAAGGACGAGAAGCAGCTCCGCACGGACGCCTTCAACGCCTTCATGAAGCTCACCGAGCGCGACCTCATCTCCGATGAGCCGCTGTTCCGCGAGATGACCCGTTACTACTCCATGTACTTCAAGGGTGGCATGGGTGCCGAGGCCGTCCGCGACCTGCTCGCTGCCATCGACCTCCCCTCCGAGGCCGAGAAGCTCAAGGCCATCATCGCCGACGAGGACTCCCAGAAGCAGAAGCGCGAGAAGGCCGTCAAGCGCCTCGAGGTCGTTGACGCCTTCCTGAAGGGCGGCAACAGCCCCGCGAACATGATTCTGGATGTCATCCCGGTCATTCCGCCCGATCTGCGCCCGATGGTCCAGCTCGATGGCGGCCGCTTCGCCGCGTCCGACCTCAACGACCTGTATCGTCGCGTGATCAACCGTAACAACCGACTCAAGCGCCTGCTCGACCTGGACGCCCCTGCGATCATCGTGAACAACGAGAAGCGCATGCTCCAGGAGTCCGTGGACGCCCTGTTCGACAACGGCCGCCGTGGGCGCCCGGTCTCTGGCCGTGGTGGTCGCCCGCTTAAGTCGCTCGCCGAGGCCCTCAAGGGCAAGCAGGGCCGTTTCCGCCAGAACCTGCTGGGCAAGCGTGTCGACTACTCCGGACGTTCGGTAATCGTTACCGACCCCAAGTTGCTGCTGCACCAGTGCGGTCTGCCCAAGACCATGGCGCTGGAGCTCTTCAAGCCCTTCGTCATGAAGCGCCTGGTCGAGCTTGGCAAGGTCGAGAACATCAAGGGCGCCAAGCGCGCTATCGACCGCGGTGCCACCTTTGTGTGGGACATCCTCGAAGAGGTCATCGACGGCCGTGTCGTGCTGCTCAACCGTGCACCGACCCTGCACCGTCTGTCCATCCAGGCCTTTGAGCCGGTGCTGGTCGAGGGCAAGGCTATCCACCTGCACCCGCTGGTCTGCGCGCCCTTCAACGCCGACTTCGACGGCGACCAGATGTCTGTCCACGTGCCGCTGTCCAGCCAGGCTCAGGCCGAGGCCCGCGTGCTCATGCTCTCTGCGAACAACCTGCGCTCGCCGGCATCCGGCAAGCCGGTCAACATCCCCTCGCAGGACATGATCATTGGTGTGTACTACCTGACCCAGGTCCGCGACGGTCTGCCGGGCGAGAACCACGTGTTCTCGAGCTTCGACGACGCGCTGCACGCCTATGACTGCCGCTCCGAAGTCGACATGCAGGCCAAGATTCAGGTCCGCGTGTCCGCCGAGAACGCCAACGTCATCAACGAGGACGGTACCCGTATCTTCCGCGTCAAGAACGGCAAGAACGAGTTCGTCGACTACGATGTCACCGGTAACAAGACCGCACGCTTCGAGACTTCTATCGGCCGCATCATCTTCAACCGCCAGTGCCTGCCCGAAGACTACGAGTTCATGAACTACAAGATGGTCAAGGGCGATGTGGCCAAGCTGGTTGCCGACTGCTGCGATCGTTACCCCGAGGCCAAGGTCGGCCCGATCCTCGACTCTATCAAGTACTCCGGCTTCCACTACGCTACCCGCGCCGGCCTCACCATCTCGGTGTGGGACGCTCTCATCCCTGCCGAGAAGCAGGAGCTGCTCGACCGCGCCCAGGCCAACGTCGACCAGATCAACGAGTACTTCGAGGAGGGCTTCATCAACGAGACGGAGCGCCACATCGAAGTCGTTAACGAGTGGACCGCTTGTACCGATAAGGTCGCAGCGCTCATGCTCGACATGTTCGACGAGGAGAACCCGCTGTACATGATGGCCGACTCCGGCGCCCGTGGTTCTAAGACCCAGCTGCGTCAGCTCGGCGGCATGCGTGGCCTGATGGCAGATATGTCCGGCGAGACGATCGACCTTCCCATTAAGGCGAACTTCCGCGAGGGCCTGCTGCCGCTCGAGTACTTCATTTCGACCTACGGCGCCCGTAAGGGCCTGGTCGATACCGCATCCCACACCTCGGACTCTGGCTACCTGACCCGTCGTCTGGTCGACGTGGCCCAGGACGTCATCGTCCGCGAGGAGGACTGCGGTACGCACGAGGGCGTCACCTACAACCTCATCATTCCCGGCACCACCGACCTCAACACCGATCTTGTCGGCCGTTGCTTTATTGAGGACGTCGTGGCTCCCGATGGCACCGTGCTCTTTGAGCAGGACGGCTATATCGAGAAGGTCGCCGACATCCAGAAGATGGTCGATGCGGGCCTTAAGAAGGTCAAGCTTCGCGCGCTGCTCACCTGCCGCTCCAAGTACGGCGTGTGCCAGAAGTGCTACGGCTGGGATCTTTCCACCCGTCGTCCGGTCGCCATCGGTACCGCAGTCGGCATTATTGCCGCCCAGTCCATCGGCGAGCCCGGTACGCAGCTTACGATGCGTACCATTCACTCCGGCGGCGTCGCTGGCGTCGACGATATTACGCAGGGTCTGCCTACGGTCAGCCGTATGTTCGATATCGTCGGCAACGTCAACGAGAAGATCCTGGGTCGCGAGGCCGAGCTGGCTCCGTACTCCGGCCACCTCTCGATTAAGCCCGAGAAGTCCGAGTACGTGCTGACGCTCACCGACTCCGAGGATCACACCCGTGTCCTCGACGAGCGTCGCGTTCCCGCTTCGGTGCGCTTTATGCCCGAGATCGAGGACGGCTGCGAGGTTCGCGCCGGCGACCAGATCACCAAGGGCTTCGTCAACTTCCGCAACCTGCGCAAGCTGACCGACATCGAGTCGACGATGCACACCTTCGTCGAGAGCGTCAAGGACGTCTACACCAGCCAGGGCGTCGACCTGAACGACAAGCACATCGAGGTGCTCGCACGTCAGATGCTGCGTCGCGTTCAGATCACCAACCCCGGCGACTCCAAGTACCTGCTTGGTCAGTACGTCGACCGCTACGAGTTCGCCGACGAGGTCGAGCGCGTTGCCCGTCTGGGCGGTCAGGCTCCCGTGGCTGAGCCCGTCATCTTGGGTACGCTCAAGGTTGCGTCCAACATCGACTCCTGGCTGTCGAGCGCTTCGTTCATCCGTACCGCCGGCGTCCTTACCGAGGCTGCTATTGAGGGCAAGGTCGACCACCTGCTCGACCTTAAGTCCAACGTCATCGTCGGTAAGAAGATCCCGGCTGGTACCGGCCTCAAGCCGTACGCTAACGCCAAGCTGACGTATCGCACGGCCGACGGCTATGTGGACATCGATGGTCCGGCTTCGCCCAACGCCAAGTCGCTGCCCGAGTGGGCTCCCGTGGAGCTCAAGGACCTGGACGAGCGGCTCCCACAGCAGCTCGACTGGGCCGGCTACGACGAGTTTGGCGGTGCCGACGGTTCGTTCACCCGCAACGGCCACACCATCTCCGCCGAGAAGGCTCGCCTGTACCTGTTCGACGACCTGGGCGTGTCGCAGCGCTGGACCAACAAGTTCAGCGAGGTCGGCATCGAGACGGTCGGCGACCTGGTTGGCAAGTCCGAGGAGGATCTGCTGCGCATCGATGGCATCGGTGCCAAGGCGATCGAGGAGCTCCGTGACGGCCTCGAGGCCCACGACCTGCTCTACATCCTCGAGAACAACGACGACGTTGCCGACGAGGAAGACCTCTCGCAGCTGCTGCAGATGGTCTTTAGCCCCGACGGTCCGGACGACATCCTGCTGGGCACCTCCGCTCCGACGCATCACGCCGATGCCGACGAGGAGCTCCTGGGCGCCCCGATCGACGACAAGAAGGCTTCCGCCAACGGTGCCATCAACGAGGACATGGCTTCCCTCGACGAGCTGCTCAACCAGCTCGTGGACACCGACGATGCCGAAGAGGCCAAGGACAACGACGGGGAGTAATTTCCCAGTACGTTAACCGCCCTTCCAAAGACCCGCTCCCCAACAGGGGAGCGGGTCTTTTTTTGTTGAGGAACGTTGCCCCGACGAGTACGTCGGATTTCCGGTCCGGGCGGCCCTGGGGTTAAGTTTGTCGCGAGTTCCGCACGAGCCGGAGGCCACTTAATGTGGCCTCCGTGCGAGCCAGGACTGTAGAGCAGCAAACTTAACCCCAGGGCCGCCCGGACCGGAAATCCGCCCTCGCGCACAGGAGGGGATTCCTTTTGTGTAGGCTTTGCGGAAATGTGGCTATTTTAGGATACGCCCGGCGGCGTGGTCTGTTGACGACACAGCTAACGGCACGTATCCTATCGAACTGCGTGTTTCGTAGGGGGATGCTGACCCCTCGATTCAAGCCGTTGCACTTTACAGAAAGCTGGAATCATTCGAGAAGGAGTACGCTTTGCCTACTATTAACCAGCTGGTTCGCCAGGGCCGTCGTTCCGCGCCCAAGAAGTCCAAGAACGCTGCTCTGCAGCACAACTCCCAGAAGCGCGGCGTGTGCACCCGCGTCTTCACCACGAGCCCCAAGAAGCCGAACTCGGCGCTTCGTAAGGTTGCCCGTGTTCGCCTCGTCAACGGCATCGAAGTTACTGCTTACATTCCGGGTGAGGGCCACAACCTGCAGGAGCACTCCATCGTGCTCGTCCGCGGCGGTCGTGTTCGCGACCTCCCTGGTGTCCGTTATCACGTCATCCGTGGCGCCTACGACGCTGCTCCGGTCCAGAACCGTATGCAGGCCCGTTCCAAGTACGGCGCTAAGCGCCCCAAGGCCAAATAAGCCAGATAACGTTTTGATACTTTCGCCGTGTGCCGCCTAAGCGCCGCACGGTAGACACTTAAGGAGATTTCACATGCCGCGTCGTGCAGCAGCTAATCGTCGTGAGGTTCAGCCTGACGCCGTTTACAACAACCGCCTGGTGACTCAGCTCATCAACAAGGTCCTTCTTGACGGCAAGAAGGCCACCGCTGAGCGCATCGTTTACACCGCTTTCGAGATCGTTGCCGAGAAGTCCGAGGGTGGCGACGCTCTCGCTACCTTCAAGAAGGCTATGGACAACGTCAAGCCCACGCTCGAGGTTAAGCCCAAGCGTGTCGGTGGCGCTACCTATCAGGTCCCGATGGAGGTCAACTCCCGTCGTTCCACCGCTCTGGGCATCCGCTGGATCGTCAACTTCTCCCGCGCTCGCAAGGAGAAGACCATGGCTGAGCGTCTCGCAAACGAGATTCTGGACGCTTCCAACGGCCTGGGCGCTTCCGTCAAGAAGCGTGAGGACGTCTTCAAGATGGCCGAGGCCAACCGCGCGTTCTCTCACTATCGTTGGTAAGTTAAGGTAAGGAACTAACATGGCTAAGGCTAAGCACAAGCTTTCCGATACCCGTAACATCGGCATCATGGCCCACATCGATGCCGGTAAGACCACCACGACCGAGCGTATTCTTTACTACACCGGTAAGACCCACAAGATCGGTGAGGTCCATGAGGGCGCTGCCACCATGGACTGGATGGTTCAGGAGCAGGAGCGCGGCGTAACCATTACCTCCGCTGCTACCACGTGCTTCTGGAACAAGGACGGTAAGGACTACCGCATCCAGATCATCGACACCCCGGGCCACGTTGACTTCACCGCCGAGGTCGAGCGCTGCCTGCGCGTCCTCGATGGCGCTGTCGCCGTCTTCGACGCCGTTGCCGGCGTCCAGCCCCAGTCTGAGACTGTTTGGCGTCAGGCTTCTACCTTCAACGTTCCCCGCATCGCCTTCATCAACAAGTATGACCGCGTGGGCGCTGACTTCTTCAACGCTATCGAGACCATGAAGGATCGTCTCGACGCTAACGCCGTGGCCGCTCAGGTCCCGATGGGCGCCGAGGACAACTTCTGGGGCGTCATCGACCTGGTCACCATGACTGCATGGGACTTCAAGGCCGACGAGAAGGGCATGACCTACCCCGAGCCGATGGACGAGATCCCGGCTGAGTTCGCCGACATCGCTGCCACCAAGCGCGAGGAGCTCCTCGACGCCGCTGCCAGCTTTGACGACGAGCTTATGGAGAAGATCCTCATGGAGGAGGACTTCACCGTCGAGGAGCTCAAGGCTGCTCTGCGCAAGGGCGTTCTGGCCAACGAGCTTAACCTCGTCTTTGTGGGCTCCGCCTACAAGAACAAGGGCGTTCAGGAGCTGCTCGACGCTGTCGTCGACTACCTGCCCAGCCCGCTCGACGTTGAGGCCGTCACCGGTACCGATCCGGAAACCGGCGAGGAGATCGTGCGTCATCCCTCCTTCGACGAGCCCTTCTCCGGCCTGGTCTTTAAGATCATGACCGACCCGTTCGTCGGTAAGCTCACCTACGTCCGCGTTTACTCCGGTCGCGCCGAGTCCGGCTCCTACGTGGTCAACGCCTCCAACGGTCAGCGCGAGCGCCTCGGCCGCATCCTCGAGATGAACGCCGCCGAGCGTATCGACCGTGACGACGCTTGCGCCGGTGACATCGTCGCCTGCGTCGGCTTCAAGAACTCCACCACCGGTGACACCCTGTGCGCCGAGGGCAAGGAGATCGTCCTCGAGAAGATCGAGTTCGCCAAGCCCGTTATCGACGTTGCCATCGAGCCCAAGACCAAGGCCGAGCAGGACAAGATGTCCCTGGCTCTGACCAAGCTCGCCGAGGAGGACCCGACCTTCACGGTGTCCACCAACCACGAGACCGGCCAGACCATCATCGCCGGCATGGGCGAGCTGCACCTCGAGATCATCGTTGACCGTCTGCTCCGTGAGTTCAAGGTTGACGCTAACGTCGGTAAGCCCCAGGTTGCCTACCGCGAGACCGCTGGTCACGACGTCGAGAGGGCTGAGGGCAAGTTCGTCCGTCAGTCCGGCGGTCGCGGTCAGTACGGCCACGCCGTCATCAAGCTCGAGAAGATGGAGGAGGGCTTCGGCTACGAGTTCGTCAACGCTATCGTCGGCGGCGTCGTGCCCAAGGAGTACATCCCGTCCATCGACAAGGGCATCCAGGAGGCCCTGAACACCGGTGTTATCGCCGGCTTCCCGGTCCTCGACGTTAAGGTCACCCTGTTCGACGGTTCTTACCACGAGGTCGACTCCTCCGAGGCCGCCTTCAAGATCGCCGGTTCCATGGCTATCAAGGACGCCCTCAAGAAGTCCGATCCGCAGCTGCTCGAGCCGATCATGGCTGTCGAGGTCGAGACCCCCGAGCAGTACATGGGCGACGTTATGGGCAACCTCTCCGGTCGCCGCGGCAAGATCGAGGGCATGGAGGATCGCAAGAACACCAAGCTCATCCGTGCCAAGGTGCCGCTGGGCGAGATGTTCGGTTACGCTACCGACCTTCGCTCCCAGACCCAGGGCCGTGCATCCTACACGATGCAGTTCGACTCTTATGAGCCTGCGCCCAAGTCCATCGTGGACGAGGTCATGAGCAAGAACGCCTAAGTTCGAGCTCCCTGTTACGTAATCCGCGAGAACATCTCTCGCACTCTTTGGAGGTTTAAGTTGGCTACCCAGAAGATCCGCATTCGCCTCAAGGGCTATGATCACGAGGTCGTCGATCAGTCCGCGAAGCTCATTGTCGAGACCGCTCAGAAGACCGGCGCTCGCGTTTCCGGTCCTGTCCCCCTGCCCACCGAGCGCAACCTGTACACGGTTATCCGCTCGCCGCACAAGGACAAGGACTCCCGTGAGCAGTTCGAGATGCGCACCCACAAGCGCCTCATCGACATTCTCGACCCCACCTCGGGCACCGTTGATTCGCTTATGCGTCTCGACCTCCCCGCTGGCGTCGACATCGACATCAAGCTCTAAGCTTTTTGCTCGATAGTGCGATTTGTAAGGCCGCAGCCCTAAGGGTTGCGGCCTTTTTTGTATCGATGGGGTAAAGGGTCTACACTACTGAGCTATTCGATAAACGGGTGTATGAGTAAAACTGTTGGGGGCAGATATAGATGGTCGAGTGGATCGTTCGTCGTGCGCAGGGCGACCGTGCGCGCGTGGGCACGTTGACGGGCGTGGTGTGTATTCTCGCTAATGTGGCACTATGCGCTGCGAAGGGTGCAATTGGCGTGCTGTCGGGATCGGTTTCGATTGTGGCGGACGCCATGAACAACCTGTCCGATGCCAGCTCAAACATCGTGAGCGTGCTTGGCTTTAAGCTGGCGGGCAAGCCGGCAGACCCCGAGCATCCTTACGGCCATGGCCGCTACGAGTATCTCTCGGGTCTGGTCGTGGCGGCGCTCGTGCTGCTCATCGGCCTCGAACTGGTGAAGTCCTCGTTTGAGCGCATCGTCCACCCCGAACCCGTCGAGTTCTCGCTTGCCCTGGTGGCAGTCTTGGCGCTTTCGATGGTTGTTAAACTGTGGATGGCGGCCCTCAACCAAAAGCTCGGTGACCGTATTGAGTCTGAGACGCTGCATGCGACCGCGCAGGATTCCAAGAACGATGTCCTTGCCACAGGCGCCGTGTTAGCGTGCGCAATTGTTTCGCAGGTGACGCATATCAATCTTGATGCTTGGGTCGGCCTTGCCGTTGGCGCCTATATTGGCTGGAGCGGTTTTGAGCTCATCCAGGATACGGTGAGCCCGCTTTTGGGTCAGGCGCCCGATCCCAAGCTGGTCGAACATATTCGCGGCAAGATCATGAGCTACCCTGGCGTTTTGGGCGTTCATGACCTAATGGTTCACGACTACGGCCCGGGCAGGAAGTTCGCAAGCGCTCACGCCGAGATGGCGGCCGAGGCCAGCCCGCTGGAAAGTCATGACACGCTCGATAACATTGAACAGGCATTTAGGGACGAAGACGACATGATTGTCACGCTTCACTACGATCCCATCGTGACCGATGACCCCAAGGTGGCGAGCATGCGCTTGCGCATTCACGCCATGGCCCAACAGATCGATAGCCGCCTTTCGATTCATGACCTGCGCTGTGTGCCGGGTCCTACGCACACTAACGTGATCTTTGACTGCGTGCGTCCCTCGGATTTGGGCATGGGGGCCGATGAGCTCAAGCACGCGTTGGCCCAGAGGGTCGAATCGGAATATCCCAAGTCGATTGCCAAGATTACGATCGACGAGGACTACGTAGGGCATACCCACGAGTAGGTCTGCGCCGGCAAAGCACGTTATACAGAAGGGGAGAATATGAAGAGGCTGTATCTGCTCCGCCACGGCCAGACGGAATTCAACGTCAAAAAGCTCGTCCAGGGGCGCTGTGATTCACCGCTTACCGATTTGGGCCGTCAACAGGCCCAAGCGGCAGCCGAATGGCTCAAAGCACACGGCGTCGTCCCCGACAAAGTGGTCTCATCGCCTTTAGGCCGAGCCATGGACACGGCAAGTCTCGTCGCATGCGAGATCCTCGGTCCGGATGCTACTGTCGAGCCCTGCGAAGGCATCATCGAGCGCGGCTATGGGACCTTCGAGGAAGGACCGCACGACGCATTGCCTACCGACGTTTGGGATCCGGGCGAGGATTTGGTCCCCTTCGGAGGAGAAGGAAGCCGCGCGCTGCAAGAACGCATGGTAGAAACCCTCACCAATCTCATGGGCGCCGAGGGCATCGAAACCCTCCTAGCAGTAAGCCACGGCAGCGCCAGCCGCCAATTCATCAAAGCTGCAGCCCCAGAGGGCTTCGAGCTCCCAGCAAAACTCCCCAACTGCGCCATCATGATCTTCGATTTCGACGATGCGCGAGAAGAGGACGATACGCCCCAATGCAAGTTCACCTTGCAGCAAATTGTGGATCCCCAACAATGTCATTAGCCTGAGCGAGCAAGGTTTAGCAGACATCAACGTGGCGTTCCCAGTGTGCGGCGGAGGGGGCGGGCCTGAGACATATTAAGGTTGTCGCGAGTTCCGCACGAACAGGAGAGCACTTAATGTGCTCTCCGTCGTGAGCAGGACTGTAGAGCAGCAACCTTAATATGTCTCAGGCCCGCCCCCTCCGCCGCACACTGGGAACGTGCCACGCACTTTACCTGCGTAAACAATGTGAGTGAAATATGAATCTCGATGGATACGCCCGCAGCCGTGTATACTAAACAGCTGTGTGAAACCAGGGGAGTATTCTGGCTGGACAAAATGCCTGCTTAATAGGGTTGTCAGGTAGTCCGGACGCAATACAAGGCTGGAGAGCACGTCGTGTAAGTAGTGGTCCTCTAGGGGCGTACGCTCGGTGGTGTACGCATTGTCCCAAGACCACGCGAGAGTTGGGATCATATCTTGATCAGCATGATTCTCGGCCGCAAGATTGGCATGACCCAGGTTTGGGACGAGAACGACAACGTCGTTCCCGTCACGGTCATCCAGGCTGGCCCCTGCGCTGTCTCGCAGGTTAAAACTCAGGCAACCGACGGCTATGACGCCGTCCAGATCGGTTTCGGCGACATCAAGGCCAAGAACGTGAACAAGCCCATGTCTGGTCACTTCGCCAAGGCCGGCGTCGAGCCTGTCCGCTTCCTTCGTGAGGTCCGCGTCGAGAACGGCGAGGAGCACAAGGTCGGCGAGGTCGTCACCGTCGCTGATTTCGCTGATGTCGAGAAGGTCGACGTCATCGGTACCTCCAAGGGTAAGGGCTTCCAGGGTCGCATCAAGCGCTGGGGTCAGCGCCGCGGTCCTATGACGCATGGTTCTCACTTCCAGCGTCACCCCGGTTCTATCGGTCAGTGCGCCTATCCTGCGCGCGTCCTCAAGGGCGTCAAGATGGCCGGCCACATGGGTAACGAGCGCGTTACCGTCAAGAACCTTTCCGTTGTCCGCATCGATGCCGAGCAGAACCTCATCTTGGTCAAGGGCGCTGTCCCGGGTGCCAAGAATGGTCTCGTCGCCATCCGTATGGCCTAAGGGCCCAGCCCATTTAGCCCAGCGTCATACCAAGGAGAACACTTAAATGGCAAAGTTTGAAGTAAAGAACAGCGAGGGCAAGAAGGTCGCCGAGGCCGAGCTCGCCGCTGAGGTGTACGGCATCGAGCCGAACATCCACGTTATGCACCACATCGTCAAGTGCCAGATGGCCTCTTGGCGTCAGGGCACCCAGTCCGCTAAGGGCCGCTCTGAGGTTTCCGGTGGCGGTAAGAAGCCTTGGCGTCAGAAGGGCACCGGTCGTGCCCGCCAGGGTTCCATCCGTGCTGCCCAGTGGCGTCACGGTGGCGTTGTCTTCGCCCCCAAGCCCCGTTCCTACGCTAAGCGTATGAACAACAAGGAGGTCAAGCTGGCTATGCGCTCTGCGCTGTCCGCTAAGCTGGCCGATGGCGAGCTCGTGCTCGTCGACGACTACGGCTTCGAGAAGCCTTCCACCAAGGCTGCCGTTGCCATGCTCAAGGCTCTTGGCCTTGAGGGCAAGCGTCTGACCATCATCGTTCGCGATGAGGACGTCAACGCCTACCTGTCGTTCCGCAACATTCCCAAGACGTTCATCATCACTGCCGACGAGGCCAACACCTATGATCTCGTCAACAACAATGCTGTGCTGATGCCCGCCGACATCGCCGCTCACTTCGGGGAGGTGCTTGCATAAATGACCGCCCACGAGATCATCATCCGTCCGATCGTGTCCGAGCGTTCCTTCTCCGGCATGGAGCAGAACAAGTACACGTTCGAGGTCGCCAAGGATGCTAACAAGTATCAGATCAAGGACGCTGTCGAGGAGATCTTCGGCGTCAAGGTCGTTCGCGTGAACACCCTGACGGTCAAGCCCAAGACCAAGCGCGTGCGCTATGTCGCCGGCAAGACCCGTTCTTGGAAGAAGGCCATCGTTACGCTGGCCGAGGGCGACACCATCGAGGTCTTTGGCAACCAGGCCTAAGACTCGCTGCTGTTGAGTGAGCTCATGCCTCCCAAATAGGGGAGGCGAGAGCTCAAGGTTTTGGGCGTATAAAATGGACACGCCCGGAACCGTGTATACGTCCGGTGTCATCGCACCCGAGGCAGAACCTCTAATCCCTGTCTGCGATGGCTAACGGATACCTATTGAAAGGGATTGTAATGGCTGTAAAGCACCTTAAGCCGACCTCCGCTGGTAGGCGTTGGCAGACGATCTCCGACTTCTCCGAGATCACCTGCACCAAGCCCGAGAAGTCTCTTCTCGAGCCCCTGCCCAAGAAGGCCGGTCGTAACAACAACGGCCGCATCACCACCCGCCACCAGGGCGGCGGCGTGAAGCGTCGTTACCGCGTGATCGACTTCAAACGCAACAAGGACGGCGTGCCCGCCAAGGTTGCCACGATCGAGTACGATCCGAACCGTTCCGCTCGCATCGCTCTGCTGCACTATGCTGACGGTGAGAAGCGCTACATCCTGGCCCCCAAGGGCCTCGAGGTCGGTCAGACCGTCATGTCCGGTTCTGACGCCGACATCAAGCCGGGCAACGCTCTGCCCCTCGCCGACATCCCCGTCGGTACGCTCATCCACGCCGTCGAGTTCCAGCCGGGCAAGGGCGCCGCTATCGCCCGTTCCGCCGGTAACTCCTGCCAGCTGATGGGTAAGGAGGGCAAGTACGCCATCGTCCGTATGCCTTCCTCCGAGATGCGCCGCATCCTCGTTACCTGCCGCGCCACCGTCGGTGAGGTCGGCAACGCCGATCACGCCAACATCGTCATCGGCAAGGCCGGCCGTAAGCGTCACATGAACGTGCGCCCGACCGTCCGCGGTACCGTTATGAACCCTGTCGACCACCCGCACGGCGGTGGCGAGGGCAAGAACCACACCTCTGGTCGTCCCTCTGTTACCCCCTGGGGTAAGCCGACGAAGGGCCTTCGTACGCGCAAGAAGAAGAAGGTCTCGAACCAGCACATCATTCGTCGCCGTAAGAAGTAATTTCGGATACCGAGTTTTAGGAGAAAGCACTTATGAGCAGAAGTCTCAAAAAGGGCCCGTTCGTGGAGACTCGCCTTCTCTCGCGTATCACCGCGATGAACGAGGCTGGCAAGAAGGACGTCGTGAAGACCTGGTCCCGCGCGTCCACCATCTTCCCCGAGATGGTTGGTCACACCATCGCCGTCCACGACGGCCGCAAGCATGTGCCCGTGTATGTTACCGAGTCCATGGTTGGTCACAAGCTCGGCGAGTTTGCGCCGACTCGTACGTTCCGTGGCCACAAGGCCAAATAGGGGGTTAACCGTAAATGGCAACTAAGTCTATTGAAACTGAGGCCACCGAGGTTCGCGCCGTCGCTAAGTACGTGCGTGTTTCCCCCAGCAAGGCCCGCCTGGTGGTCGATCTGATCCGCCGCAAGCCTGTCGCTCAGGCCTTCGACATCCTCCACTTCTGCGACCGCGCCGTCGCCGTGGATGTCGAGAAGGTTCTCCGTTCCGCCGTTGCGAACGCCGAGAACAACAACGGTCTGCGTGCCGACAACCTGGTTGTCGCTGCTGCCTATGTTGACGAGGGTCCGACGCTTAAGCGCATCCGTCCCCGCGCCAAGGGTTCCGCTTCTCGCATTCTGAAGCGTACTTCCCACATCACCGTCGTCGTTGCTCCTCGAAAGGAGGCGTAAAGCTGTATGGGTCAGAAAGTCTACCCCACCGGCTTCCGTCTTGGCATCACCGAGAACTGGCGCTCCCGCTGGTTCGCAGAGAAGGATTACGCTAAGACCCTCGGTAACGATCTCGAGATCCGCAAGTACCTCGAGAAGCGTCTCTCCCGCGCAGCTGTCTCCCGCGTCGAGATCGAGCGCGCTGGCGATAAGGTGAAGGTCATCATCTTCACCGCTCGCCCCGGCGTTGTCATCGGTAAGAAGGGTGCCGAGATCGATACCCTCCGCACCGAGCTCGAGAAGGTCGCTGGCGTCTCCAAGGGCCAGCTCTCCGTCGACGTTGTCGAGATCAAGCGCCCCGAGCTCGACGCCAACCTCGTTGCTCAGTCTATCGCTGAGCAGCTCGAGGGCCGCGTTGCCTTCCGTCGCGCTATGCGCAAGGCTGTCCAGTCCGCCCGCAAGGCCGGCGCTAAGGGCATCCGTATCCAGTGCTCCGGTCGTCTCGGCGGTGCCGAGATGGGCCGTCGTGAGTGGTACCGTGAGGGTCGCGTGCCTCTGCACACCCTCCGTGCCAAGATCGACTACGGCACGGCTGTCGCCAGCACCACCATGGGTGCCTGCGGCGTGAAGGTCTGGATCTACCTGGGCGAGAAGCTCCCGGGCCAGCCTGTTCCCAACCCTGCACTCGAGGGCTCTTCCCGTCCTCGTCGTCGTAACTCCGAGAGGAGGGGTCAGTAGTGCTTGCCCCTAAGCGTATTCTTCACCGCAAGGTGCAGCGTGGCTCCATGAAGGGCCAGGCCAAGGGTAATACCGAGCTGCATTTCGGCGAGTTTGGTATCCAGGCTCTCGAGGCCCATTGGATCACCAACCGTCAGATCGAGGCCGCTCGTATTGCCATGACCCGCTACATGAAGCGTGGCGGTCGTGTCTACATCACGATCTTCCCCGATAAGCCCATCACTAAGAAGCCTGCCGAGACTCGCATGGGTTCTGGTAAGGGTAACCCCGAGGAGTGGGTGGCCGTCGTCAAGCCCGGCCGCATCATGTTCGAGGTCAAGGGCGTGCCCGAGGAGGTCGCTCGCGAGGCTCTGCGTCTGGCGCAGCACAAGCTCCCCATCAAGACCAAGATCGTCGCTAAGCCTGCCGCTACAGAGACGGCCGAGGAGGAGAACTAATGAAGCCCGCAGAGATTCGTGAGCTCTCGGACGCTCAGCTCGTTGAGAAGCTGAAGGAAATGCGCGCCGAGCTCTTTAACCTTCGTTTCCAGATGGCCACCAGCCAGCTGGACAACACCGCTCGCGTCAACACCGTGAAGAAGGACATCGCTCGCGTCCTCACGGAGCAGCGCGCCCGCGAGATCGCAGCGGAGAAGTCCGCTGTCGCCGAGTAGGACCTAAGGAGAGAACATGACTGATTCGCGTAACTCGCGTAAGGTCCGTACGGGTGTCGTTACCTCCGTCTCCGGTGCCAAGACCATCGTTGTCACCATCACCGAGCGCAAGCGTCACCCCAAGTACGGCAAGATGATGACCAGCTCCAAGAAGCTGCACGCTCACGACGAGGAGTGCACGGCTGGCGTGGGCGATACCGTCCGCGTTATGGAGACCCGTCCTATGTCCAAGATGAAGCGTTGGCGCCTCATCGAGGTCGTCGAGCGCGCTAAATAAGCAGTCGCTCTTACGACTTGTACGTTTCCGAAGATGTGCGTATGCCTGGCTTGCATACCACGGGCCGCATAAAGGCTGCGCACCTCTCTTCGGTTCTTAGTTCGGAGGAACATCTACCATGATTCAGATGCAAACCATGCTGAACGTCGCCGACAACTCCGGCGCTCGCAAGATTCGCTGCATCAAGGTGCTTGGCGGTTCCAAGCGTCGTTATGCAGGCATCGGCGATGTGTTCATCGGTGCTGTCCAGGAGGCTACCCCTGGCGCCAACGTCAAGAAGAAGGACGTTGTCCGTTGCGTCGTCGTTCGCACCGTTAAGGAGATCCGCCGCAAGGATGGCTCCTACATTCGCTTTGATGATAACGCCTGCGTTGTCATCAACAACGATGGTTCGCCCGTCGGCACCCGTATCTTCGGGCCCGTCGCTCGCGAGCTTCGTGACAAGAAGTACATGAAGATCGTCTCGCTCGCTCCCGAGACCCTGTAGTTAGGGGAGATATATGTATATCAAGAAGGGCGATAAGGTCCAGGTTCTCTCTGGTAAGGATCGCGGCAAGCAGGGCGTTGTCCTGCGTGCTCTCCCCGCCGAGAACAAGGTCGTTGTCGAGGGCGTTTCGGTCGTCAAGAAGGCCGTCAAGCCCAACGCTGCCAACCAGCAGGGCGGCATCGTTTCGCAGGAGGCTCCTATCGATGCCTCCAACGTCAATCTCGTTTGCCCCGAGTGCGGTAAGGTTACCCGCGTCGGTCACGAGAAGGACGGCAAGAACAAGCTGCGCGTCTGCAAGAAGTGCGGTCACAAGTTCTAAGCTGCCCGCAACATCTAAGTTGCTAGCAAAGGCCCGGATGCCACGGCACCCGGGCCTTTTTCTATCCCTACTCATTGGGGTCAGACTTAAATGAGTGGCTACTCATTGGGGACAGACATAAATGACTAGTCGTTGGGGACGTTCTTAAACGGCTAGTTGATGGGGACAGTCTTGCCACGAAAGCGTCGTACGGGGAACGCCCCCAGGTTTCGGCAGCCTGGGACAGTCCCTATGTGCCGGCAGTTAGGGATGGTCTTTTGATGTCTGATGCCCCTAGGGGGCAGAGTAAGACAGCCTGATTTGCCTTTAGGGGTTTTGGTATTCCACCTTTTTATGCATCATAACGATCGTTGCATGCGTATTTACGCACAGAGTCTTGCGCGATAATGCGCATAGGCGCGCAAATATCTGCAAACTATGGTTAAATAATAACCGATAAACAAATAAACACGCAAATACAAGCAAATACGCGCAAATTTGTGCGAATATAAGGCTGTTGGAAATGAAGAACTTCCGATGACTCAGGAGGCACATGATGACAGATTCCAAACAGGCTCCGCTCGACGCCGAAGCAGCCGCTAAGGCGGCGTTTGCCTCGGTCCAGGATCAACCGTTCCCTAACGACATCTTTACGGCTCCCGAGCTTCGTTGGGCTGTGATCGGCTGCGGCGTTATCGCCAACCAGATGGCCCAGTCTCTCGCCCTTGCCGGCCGCAAGCTTGCGGGCGTCGCCAACCGTACGCTCTCCAAGGCTCAGGCTTTTGCCGAGCAGTATGGCGTCGAGAAGGTGTACGAGACGGTTGAGGACCTCTACGCCGATCCCGACATCGACGCCGTTTATATCACCACGCCGCATAACACGCATATCACCTACCTGCGCGCCGCTCTGGCAGCTGGCAAGCACGTGCTTTGCGAAAAGGCCATCACCCTCAACTCCGCCGAGCTCGACGAAGCGCGTGCCATTGCCGACGAGCATAACGTGGTCCTTATGGACGCCACCACGGTGCTCCACATGCCCTTGTATCGGGAGCTGCGTCGCCGCATGGATGCCGGCGAGTTTGGCCGCATGAACCTCGCTCAGCTCAACTTTGGCAGCTACAAGGAATACGGCGACCTGACCAACCGTTTCTACAACCGTAGTCTCGCCGGCGGTGCCATGCTCGATATTGGCGTCTATGCCCTGTCCGTCATGCGCCTCTTTATGGCAAGCCAGCCTGTTGAGGTCGTTTCGCTCGGCAACACCTGTGAGACCGGCGTTGACGTTGCGGGCGGCATCGTCTGCCGTAATGCCGAGCAGCAGCTGGGCGTGGTGAGCCTTACACTTCACTCCAAGCAGCCCAAGCGCTCGGTCATCAGCTTTGACAAGTGCTATATCGAGGTCAACGAGTATCCCCGCGCCGATCACGCGACCATCGTGTGGACTGCGGACGGGCACCGTGAGGAGGTCCACACCGGCACCGAGGCTTACGCCCTGTGCTACGAGATGGCCGACCTGGAGAAGGCCGTTGCCGGCGAGGATTCGAAGCGCGAGCTTCTGGATTACGCTTCTGATGTTATGGAGCTTATGACCAAGCTCCGCGCCGACTGGGGAGTCGTGTACCCCGAGGAGGAGTAAGCGATGCTTGCGGAGGATAGGCTCAACGCGATCGTGTCGATGGTCCAGCAGGCTGGCTCGGTTACTGTGCAAGAGCTTGCCGATACCCTGGGCGTAACGGCGTCTACCATTCGGCGCGACCTGCAGACGCTCGATCGAGCACACCGTATCGCCAAGGTCCACGGCGGAGCGACAAGTCTTGAGCGTGCGCACGTGACGCGCGACCTAACGCTCAATGAGCGCAGCGACCTCCATAACGACGATAAGGAGCGTATCTGCGCCCGTGCGGCGGCGCTGGTGGAGCCCGAGAGCTTTGTGTACATCGATTCGGGCTCGACGACGCTCAAGCTCATCGAGCATCTTCCACACCTTGAAGATGTCACCTATGTGACCGATTCTGTGCTCCATGCTCAGCACCTCGCTTTGCGCGGCATGCGTACCGTGGTGCTGGGCGGCGAGCTCAAGCCCGAGACCGAAGCACTCGTTGGCCCCGATGCCTTGGCAACCTTAGACCGCTACAACTTCAACTGTGGCTTTTGGGGTTCTAACGGCATTGCCGCCGAGCAGGGCTTCACGGCGCCCGATATCGAGGAGGCGCAAGTAAAGCGCATCTCGATGCGCCATACGGCCAAGCGCTTTGTAATCTCGGATGCCAGTAAATTTGGCATGGTGGCGCCCGTCAAGTTCGCAGATTTTCGCGACGCAACGATTATTACCGCGGGCGAGGTGCCCGCCAAGTACCGGGCAATGGACAACGTCATCACGGTCTAGCAAGCAGGAGCAGGCCAAGGCCAAAACCATCACAAAGGTGCCTGTCCCCATGGTGGTGGTTCGTAACGAAAACCGAGTAGTTTTCTCAATAGAAAAGCGGCAACGTCCATCACAGGCGTTGCCGCTTTCGTTGTCCGCCGGTTTGTCTAAGTCTGTAACAACTGGACCGTTAAAAGTGGGCTAGATGTTACAGATTGAGATACTTCCGAGCCGCACCATCCCTTTGTCTCAATCTGTAACATCTGGGACCGATTTTGCCGAGTTATTGTTACAGATCGAGATTTTCCCTAGAGGGGGATTTGAATGTCTCGATCTGTAACAGATAGACCGGAAAATGGGTTCTAACTGTTACAGATCGAGATGTTTTGGGGCCGCGGCTGAGCCATCGTGGCGGCTTGACGTTTGCCCAGATAAAACCTGCCAAAATAAACCTGTCCCTTTTTGGCAGATTTTAGGGCTCCCAGGGGCAGGGGGCTTCGATGTAGATGTGCTCGCCGGTTACGGGATGGGTAAAGGATACGCTGTGGGCGTGGAGCATGAGGCCACAGGGGCGCGGCGTTCCGTACAGGTCGTCGCCAACCAGGGGATGGCGCTCGCTTGCCAGGTGCACGCGGATCTGGTGTTTGCGGCCCGTGAGCAGCTCAACATCGATATACGAACGGGCGGGCAGGCCTCGACGGCTCTTAAGGCGCTTGAGCACCTTGACGCGCGTCAGCGACGGCTTGCCGCTGGCGCCGACGCGCATCTTGCGGCTATCGTGGCGGTCGCGGGCGATGGGCTTGTCGATGAGCTTTTCGTTCCAGTCGATCTTGCCCTCGGCGAGCGCCAGATAGTGCTTTTCGAATGCGTGGTCGATCACCATCTGGTCAAAGGCGGGCTGCGTCTGCTTGTCGAGCGAGAACAGCACCACGCCGGTGGTGTCGCGGTCCAGGCGATTGAGCGGCTGCATGTCGGTCGCGGCAAAGCCGTCGCCCATCGCCAGCAAAAGGTCGCTGGCATAGTCGGTAAGCGTGCGCTCGCCGGTGCCGTCGCCGTGGACGATCATGCCGGCGGGCTTATCGATGGCCATGAGCCAGGCGTCGCAGTAGAGGACTTGGGGTTCTTCGTTCACATGTAAGCCTTTCGGTTAGCTAATTCCCACAAACATGCAGCCCGAAGTGGCGCCGCGCAGGCGGGCGGCGGGCTTACGGCCGGCCTGCGCGGCCTCGACGGCTCGACGGACGCGTGCGACGGCGCGGCCAATCTCATCGGCCTCGAGCAGGGTTCCGTCGACCATGAGACGGCGCACGCCGGCGTCGAGCAGCTGTGGAACCTGCGGTGTGAGGTCGATGGGGTAGGCGTCGTACAGGCGCGAGCGGCCGTGGATGTCGGTACGCACCGGCATGACCTTGCCGTCGATATTCTTGAGCGACAGCTTGCGGGCGCGCAGGCGGCAGTTGGCGCAATCGTGGATGCAGCCATTGGCCACCTGCAGGATACAGTGCTCGCTCGTCATAACGCGCGGGCGGCCGAAAACGGTGATGCCCAGGGCCGCGGGCGCGGAGGTACCAAGCGAGATGATCTCGTCGAGCGTGATCTCGGGCGAGAGCCAAAACGCCGCGGCTCCGCGCTCGGCAAGTGCCTCCATGCAAGGCGTGTTGTGCACGGGTAGGCAAGAGCGAATCTCGGCCGTGGCACCAACCTGGGCGGCCAGGGCAAGCTCAGAGATGTTGCCAATAGCGACCGTGGCACCGGCAACGACCCACGGGTCGACGCGCGCGTGGTCGACGGCGCGGCAGACCTCATCGAGCACGGGAACAATACCCTGCTCAAACGCATCGGCGGGGGAGAGCTCGGCCGCATCGAGCGCGTCGGTGGTCATGTAGATGCGCACGGCGCCCTCCGCGCGCGCGGCCTCGGCGGCCTCGAGCGAGGTGACGGTGGCGCAGATCTGCGGCTCATCGCGGTAGTGCTCGGGCGCGGGGCGGGAATCACTGGTGACAATCGCCGGCAGCTCGAGCGTGTGGGCGCGCTCCTCGTAAGGCGCCAGAATGGCCTCCTCGAGCGCCTTGCAAGCGGCGGCGCGCACCTTGTGCACAGCGGAGAAACCCATGCCACAGCCCTCATCGAGCGCCACATCAAAGCTCGCGGCCTCAAAGGGAGAGGAGCCCATGCGGCCCACGTGCTCCACCAGATCGGATGCCTCGACGGCGCGGGTCTTGGCGGCCTCGACGGTAAAGCCGGTGGCGGTGGCGGTGAGCGTGGGGTCGTCGCAGCAGGTGAGCGTGACGGTAAACGGCTCGCCCAGACGCGCCACGACGGATACGTCTACGGCGCGGCGGCGTAGCACGTCGCGCTTGAGCGCAGCGCCGGCAGCGTCAATGGCGCGCTGGCTGCGAATCACACGCACGCGGCAGCCCTCGGGCATGCTGCGGGGAACGCGGCACTCGATGATGTCGCCGGGGGCGGCATCATCGGTAGCGATAGTGGTCAGGAATTGGTCGAACTCATCGTCGTGACGAAGTTCCAACAGGTCGCCCTTGCCTACAGGCTCAAACAGCTCAATGCGGGCGATGGCGGCGCGGCGACGACGGTCGTCGGGTTTGAGCCCGCGCACGTCGCGGTTGGCCAGACGGCTGCCCAGCACCGTGCCCACGATCTGGCCGCGGTTGTTGGAGCGCTCGTAGCTCATCATCTCGTCGCCCGAGGTGCCGTCCTGATAGGCGTGCGTAAAGTCGCGGTTAAAGCAGCGCTTGAGTTGGCGCTGGCGAGCGGCGTCCTCGTCCTTATCTACGACGGCCCCGGCCAGCATGTCATCGATCTGATGACGATACACATCGACGATGGAGTACACGTAATCGGGCGCCTTCATGCGGCCTTCGAGCTTGAGCGATGCGGCGCCGGCGTCATACAGGCGGCGAACAAGCTGTGAAGTGTTGGTATCGCGCGGGCATAGCGCGCGCTCGCGACCGGCAGGGGAGAGCGAGTGGCCGTTTTCGTCAATTAGCTCGTAAGGCAGGCGACAGGGCTGGGCGCACATGCCGCGGTTGGCCGAGCGGCCCGCCATGGCAAAGCTCGAGAGCAGGCACAGGCCCGAGTAGCAAAAGCAGATGGCGCCGTGGCTAAAGACCTCCAGGTCAACGTCGGGCGCGGCGTCGTGGATGGCGGCGATCTCGTCGATGGAAAGCTCGCGCGAGAGGGTTACGCGGTCGGCGCCCTGCTCGCGGCACCAGATGGTTCCACGGTCATCGTGGATGTTCGCCTGGGTCGAGATATGGGTCTCGATGCCGGGCATGGTGCGCTTGACCTCAAAGAACAGGCCCCAGTCCTGGATGATAAAGGCGTCGGCGCCCAGCGTGGAGCAGCGATGGATGAGCTGCAGCGCATCGCTCATCTCGGACTGCTTGATGACGATGTTGACCGTGACGTAGACGCGCGAGCCGGCCAGGTGCGCGGCGCGGCAGGCCTGTTCAAAGGCCTCATCGGTAAAGTTGGTGGCCTTGCGGCGGGCGTTGAAGCTGCCCATGCCGCAGTAGATGGCGTCTGCCCCGGCGGCGAGCGCGGCGGCAAAGGGCTCCGGGCCTCCGGCGGGGGCCAGAAGCTCGGGCCTGCGGTTGGTGGTTAGGCTGGCGGTTGCGGTCATATCCTGCCTTTCAAAATGCTCAGATACCCAAAAGTATAGTGGCGCCGTCGCGATGGGCGATGCCCGCAGCCTAAGCAGGACAAAGTCTTCAGTAGCCTGGGCTGGCTGACCCCGTGGAGAACCGTTCAGCGGTTCGGGGAAACCGTTGGGCGATAAAATATTCTCGCAATCTGATAATTATCTTGCAGCAGGCGAAATCATCCCCTACTATCCCAATCAAGCGCGGTGTTCAGACCGAACTGTGCCTCCCGGTGCGAACGCCGCGCTCACGCTCTCTATTTGATCGTAAGGAGAAAAACATGAGCAAGACCGTCGTGTCTTCCGATAACGCGCCCGCAGCCATCGGCCCGTATTCCCCCGGTATCCAGACCGGCAACATGGTGTTCCTGTCCGGCCAGCTGGGCATCGATCCCGCGACCGGCAAGCTGCCCGAGGGCATCGAGGCCCAGGCCAAGCAGTCCCTCGCTAACGTCGAGGCCCTGCTGACCGCTGCCGGCGCTACGTTTGCCGATGTCGTCAAGACCACGGTCTACCTGGCTGACATCGCCGACTTTGCCGCCGTGAACGAGATTTATGCCTCCAAGTTTGAGGCCCCGTTCCCCGCGCGCAGCGCTTTCCAGGTTGCCGCTCTTCCGGCTGGCGGTCTGGTCGAGATCGAGGTCGTCGCCGCTCTCTAAGGCGTTGGCAACAACTAAACATGACATGCAAAAAGACCCTGCAGCGCGTGTGAGCTGCAGGGTCTTTTGTCACGTGACGGATCGCTTGCGGAGCCACCAAGGGCAGTCTTTTTGGGACGGGGCCATTTTAGCTACCCCTATATGCAGGATTGATTTTACTTGCGGCTCATCGAAATCGTGGGCAGAGGGAGGGTAGCTAAAATAGCCCCGTCCCAAAAAGACTGCCCGCGCTCCATTTTGCTCGTTAGCCTTCCTTGCGAACTTTTTGCAGGTAGCGGTAGACGCTGGGCTCCGAGATGCCCAGCGCGGTGGCAGCGCAGGCAACAGCGCCCTTGAGCATAAATACGCCGTTGCCGTTAAGGTGGCGAATAACGTCCACGCGATCGGCCTGCCCAAGTGAGGCGACATCCTGGCCGCGGCTTTCGAGCAATTCGGAAATGCTGTGGTCGATGAGCTCCTGTGTAGACTCCGAAAGAATTTCGACCTCGATAGACGCGGGCTCCGCCTGCCTTGGCACAGCGTCGAAGCAGGCCATGAGCTGCTGAGCCATGGCGTTGATGGAGCGTACCGTGGAAAGATCGGTGTTGACGCAGAGCATGCCGACGATCTCGTTATCCTCGCGAATAAAGTACGTTGCGGATTCCAACGTCTTGCCACCGGCACCGCGCCCCTCGTAGCCCGTAATAAATGGCAGGTCGCGATACTTGGGGTCGTGCATGATCTTGAGTGCCAGATCGGTGGCGGGACCGCCGACCTTGCGGCCGCTCACGATGCCGTTGCGGATATCGACGATGGCGTGGTCGGGATCCGAGAAATCGTGCAGCACGATTTCGCTGTTTTTGCCGAGTATCTGCTCCAGGAAATCGACCATCGGCAAAAAGCGACGTACAGTCTCGTTCACGGGCAACTCCTTTGGATGAAATCGGAAGTTTCATAACAATTTTTTCTCATGGTAACACGGTGTCTATTGACTCGTATATTCGCAGGTACATTGCGTAATACAGACGAACGGTAGGATTTTGGCGGTAAGCGGTCGACCAAAAGAAAAGTTAGATGTTATTTTGACCAGACACTTTCCTGACCTGCGGAAATGCGTTGTCTCAGCTGAAAAATAGTCTGATAACAAAAAATTATTATTGAGAATGAGAAAATTCTTTAATACGATATTCACCGAAGGCACAACCTCAACCCCGCACTGCGTCACAATAGAGCGCTAGATGCGAAAACAACTACTTCGAGGATTGGTGGTCAAATGGCCCAGGAGACGGTTACGAACGGCACTGAAGCCCTGTTCACTCGCGAAGGCATGCCGCCCGTTAAGGAAATGATTCCGTGTGCCCTTCAGCACGTGCTGGCATCGTTTGCCGGCATCATCACCCCGGCGGTCATCATGGCCGGCGTCTACGGCTTTAACAGCCAGCAGAGCACCGACATCATTCAGGTTGCGCTCATTCTTTCGGCAATCGATACGGCCCTTCAGGCCTTCGCTCCCTTCCGCCGCATCGGCGGCGGCCTGCCCATCGTCATGGGCGTCTCGTTCGCGTTCCTGCCGGCCCTGCAGGCTATGGGCGCCTCGGGCTTTAGCTTTGGTGCGCTGCTGGGCGGCGAGATTGTCGGCGGTGCCGTCGCGGTCCTCTTTGGTCTGGCCTACAGCAAGATTAAGTGGCTGTTCCCGCCCGTCGTGACCGGTACGGTCATCTTCTCCATCGGCGTCTCCCTGTATCCCACGGCCGTCAAGTATATGGCCGGCGGTATGGGCACGCCGCTGTGGGGCACCCCGCAGGCCTGGTGCGTCGCTCTTATCACCTTCGCCGTGGTCTTCGCGCTCGCCAACTTTGGCAAGGGCACGTTCAAGCTGGGATCCGTGTTCTTTGGCATGATCGTTGGCATGCTCGTCTCCATCCCCTTTGGCATGATCGACTTCTCCAGCGTCGCCACCGCTCAGGTCTTCGCCCTTCCCAAGCTCATGCCCTACGCGCTCGAGTTTGATCCCGAGGTCTGCATTACCCTCGCCGTCGTGTTCCCCATGGTTGCCATCCAGGTTATCGGCGATGTCTCCGCCGCCTGCCTGGGCTCCATCGACCGCATGCCCACCGAGCGCGAGCTCTCCGGCGCTATCGTGTCCCAGGGCCTCACCTCTATGGTCGGCGGCCTGCTGGGCGGTCTTCCCACCAGCGCCCTTGGCCAGAACGTGGGCATCATCTGCTCCAACAAGGTCGTCAACAAGTGGGTCTTTGTGATCATCGCGTCCGTCTTTGCCATCGCCGGCCTGTTCCCGCAGCTTTCTGCCGTCCTTTCCGCCATCCCGCAGCCCGTCATCGGCGGCGCGACCGTCGGCGTCTTTGGCACCATCACCATGAACGGCGTGCGCATGTTCACCCGCGAGGGCCTTACGCAGCGCACTACCACCATCGTCGGTACCTCCGTCGTCTTTGGCCTGGGTATCTGGATGGCCAGCGGTTGCCTTGCCGGCGAGGGTATGCCCACCTGGGTGTCCACCGTCATCGGCTCCAATGCCGTAACCCCCACCGCCATCATGGCCATTGTCCTTAACCTGATTCTTCCGCAGACGCCGGTCGTGGCTCAGCACATCGATGCCGCCAAGGATGCCGCTGTGGATCTGGTCTTGCCCGAGAGCAAGAAGTAACCCATTTGGTGCTATTCGTCGGCGGACGTATCGCCTCGTCCGCCGATGTCATGCGGCGCCAAGCCGCACTTCAAAGGGCTTGTCCCTTTGGTGAAGCGTTGACGGGAGAGGGCCCGTTTCCGGTGTAGGCCGGCGCTTCGCACTTCCGCCATGTCAGAGGTGTCAAACCCCGCCTCTGATGTTGAAGGGAGCATTTATGCTTCTGGTCGCTAACGGTTCCGTCTTTACCCGCAACGCTCAGACTCCGTTCATTCCCAACGGTGCGGTCGCTATTGACGGAGATACGATCGTCGAAGTGGGCCCCGAGCGCGAGCTCAAGGCCAAGTACCCGGATGCCGAGTACGTCGACGCCCAGGGCAACCTCATCATGCCCGGACTTATCAACTGCCACACCCACATCTACTCGGGTCTGGCCCGCGGCCTTGCCATTAAGGGCTGCAACCCCACCAACTTCCTGGAGAATCTTGAGCAGCAGTGGTGGAAGATCGACGACAACCTGACGCTCGACGGCACCAAGGCCAGCGCCTATGCCACGATTCTTGACTCCATCCGCGATGGCGTCACCACGATCTTCGATCACCATGCGAGCTTCTGCGAGATCCCGGGCAGCCTCTTTACCATTAAGGATGCAGCTCAGGAGCTGGGCATGCGTTCGTGCCTGTGCTACGAGGTCTCCGATCGCCGCGGCCAGGAAAAATGCGACCAGGCCATTGCCGAGAACGCCGAATTTGCCCAGTGGGCCGCCAAGGAGCGTCGCGATAACGACAACCACATGATCGCCGCCATGTTTGGCGGCCATGCCACCTTTACACTGTCGGACGAGACCATGGACAAGATGGCCGAGGCCAACAACGGCCTGACCGGCTTCCACATCCACGTGTGTGAGGGCATGAACGACGTGTGGGATTCCCGCCTCAACCGCGGCGGCATCAGTCCCGTCGAGCGCCTGCTGCAGCACAACCTGCTTGGTCCCGACACCATGCTGGGCCACTGCATCCACGTGACGCCTGCCGAGATGGATATCGTCAAGGAGTCCGGCACCTGGCTGGTCAACAACCCCGAATCCAATATGGGCAACGCCGTGGGCTGTGCCCCCGTGCTCGAGTTCTTCCGCCGCGGCATCCCCGTGTGCATGGGTACCGACGCCTACACCCACGATATGCTCGAGAGCCTTAAGGTCTTCCTGATCATTCAGCGCCACAACGCCGCCATGCCCAACGTGGGCTGGTGCGAGGCCATGACGATGCTGTTCGAGAACAACGCCAAGATGGCGAGCAAGTACTTCGATCGCAAGCTCGGCGTGCTCGAGGCCGGCGCCGCTGCCGATGTCATCGTTATGGACTACAAGCCTTTTACGCCGCTGAGCGAGGAGAACATCGACGGCCACATGCTCTTTGGCATGATGGGCAAAAACTGCCGCACCACCATCATCAACGGCCGTGTCCTGTACAAGGATCGCGAGTTCGTTGGCATTGATGAGGACAAGATCAACGCGTGGACCATGGCCGAGTCCAAGAAGCTCTGGAGCACGCTCAACGATCGCGTGTACTAATTACAAGTAGATTCACGCGCGCCGGATGTTTCGCCGCATCCGACGCGCGCATAGGCGGCCTCCGCGGGGTCGCCGGCGCTGTGCTAGCGCTACACCGTATTTGCGCCCGTCGCGCGGTCTCGCCGGGCGTTACAGAGAGGAGCTCACTATGAGCGACATCATGAGGCCGATCCCGTTTTCGCAGCTGATGAACTGGATCATCGAGGAGCACAAGACCCAGGACGCCATCTTTGGCGTGCGCAAGATGGTCACGACCAACCAGGAGAGCGCACTTCCCATTTTTGACGAGCGCATCGAGACTCCGTTTGGCCCGGCCGCCGGCCCCAACACGCAGCTTGCCCAGAACATCGTGGCATCCTACGTGGCCGGTGCGCGCTTCTTTGAGCTCAAGACCGTTCAGGTTATGGACGGCGAGGAGCTCTCCAAGTGTGTGAACAAGCCCTGCATCGTGGCACAGGACGAGTGCTACAACTGCGAGTGGTCGACCGAGCTCGAGGTTCCGCAGGCATTTGCCGAGTACGTGAAGGCATGGTTTGCCTGCCACCTGATCGCTCGCGAGTACGGTCTGGGCAGCCCGGACGGCTTCGTCTTCAACATGTCCGTGGGTTATGACTTGGAGGGCATCAAGAGCCCCAAGGTCGATGCGTACATTGAGGGCATGAAGGACGCCAGCGGCTCCGAGGTTTGGAACGAGTGTCGCACGTGGGCGCTCGCTAACCTGGACAAGTTTGAGCATGTCGACGCCGCATTTGTCGAGTCCATCCCGGCGCGCGTCTCAAACTCCATCACCGAGTCCACCCTGCATGGCTGCCCGCCCGCCGAGATCGAGCGCATCGCGACCTATCTGATCACCGAGAAGGGCCTCAACACCTACATCAAGTGCAACCCCACGCTGCTGGGCTATGAGTTTGCCCGCCAGCGTCTGAACGAGCTGGGCTTTGACTACATCGTTTTCGACGATACGCACTTCCGCGAGGACCTGCAGTGGGCCGACGCCGTGCCCATGTTTGAGCGCCTGATTGCCCTGTGCGCCGAGCGCGGTCTTGAGTTTGGCGTCAAGCTCACCAATACCTTCCCCGTCGACGTGACGAGGAACGAGCTGCCCTCCACCGAGATGTACATGTCGGGCCGTTCGCTGTTCTCGCTGACCATCGAGGCCGCCCGTCGCATTACCGAGCAGTTCGATGGCAAGTTGCGTATCAGCTACTCCGGAGGTGCCACGGTCTACAACATCCGCGCCCTGTACGATGCCGGTATTTGGCCCGTCACCCTGGCGACCGACGTGCTCAAGCCCGGTGGCTACGAGCGCTTTAGCCAGATGGCTGGCGAGTTTACCGATCTGGACGGCAAGCCGTTCGCGGGCGTCTCGCTCGAGGCCGTGACCGCGATCCAGACCGACTCGCTCACCAACCCGCTCTACAAGAAGCCGCTGCGCCCGCTGCCTGACCGCAAGGTCGCCGGCAAGAGCCCGCTTTCCGACTGCTTTACCACGCCGTGCCGCACGAGCTGCCCCATCCAGCAGGATATTCCCGCCTATCTGGCGGCAGTGGATGAGGGCCGCTACGAGGACGCGCTCAACATCATCATCGAGCGCAACGCCCTGCCGTTCATTACCGGCACCATCTGCCCGCATCCCTGCGGCCGCGCCTGCGAGCGTGCGTTCTACGAGCCCGAGGGCGCCCAGATTCGCGCCAGCAAGCTCAAGGCCGCCCGCGAGGCCATGACCGCCGTGCTGCCCAAGCTGCGCGCCCAGGCTATCGCCAACGACGGCGAGCGCAACGTTGCCGTTATCGGTGGCGGCCCGGCCGGCCTGGCGACGGCGTTCTTCCTGACGCGTGCCGGCGTGCCCGTCACCATCTTTGAGGCCCGTGATTCTCTCGGCGGCGTGGTCCGTCACGTGATTCCCGAGTTCCGCATTGCGAGCGACGATATCTCGCACGACGCCGAGCTCTGCCTGGCCTTTGGCGCCAAGGTGCAGCTCAACGCTCGCGTGGAGTCCATCGACGAGCTCAAGGCCCAGGGCTTTACCGACGTGGTCGTGGCCACCGGTGCCTGGATGCCCGGCTCTGTGGGCTTGGGCGAGGATGCCGAGCTCGACGTGCTGGAGTTCCTCGAGGCCGCCAAGAAGGGCGATAAACTCGAGCTGGGCGAGGACGTCGTGGTCATTGGCGCCGGCAACACCGCCATGGACGCGGCGCGTGTGGCCAAGCGCCTGGCTGGTGTGAAGAACGTGCGCCTGGTGTATCGCCGCACCAAGAAGCAGATGCCCGCCGACGAGGAAGAGCTCGATCTTGCTCTTGCCGACGGCGTTGAGTTCTGCGAGCTGCTGGCTCCCAAGGCGCTCAACGGCACCGTACTGACCTGCGATGTTATGGAGCTTGGCGAGCCGGATGCAAGCGGCCGTCGTAGCCCCGTCGCCACGGGTGAGACCGTCGAGCTTCCTGCCACCACGGTGATTTGCGCCGTGGGCGAGGGCATCGATGCCAGCCTGTACGATGCCGCGGGCGTCGAGCACGACCGTCGCGGCCGCCTTGCCGCCACCTCCACCGGCGTCGAGGGCGTCTGGGCTGCGGGCGACTGCCGTCGCGGTCCTGCCACCGTGGTCGAGGCCATCGCCGACGCCGCCGAAGTCGCCCGCGCCATCGCCGGCGTGGACTTTAACAAGTACGCCGGCTGCAACGAGCAGGCAGGCCGCGAGGATACCTGCTACGAGCGCAAGGGGTCGCTGTGCCGCGACAAGCGCAACTGCACCAAGACCCGCTGCCTGGGCTGCGGCTCGGTGTGCGAGGTCTGCTGCGACGTGTGTCCCAACCGCGCCAACGTTGCCATTAAGGTGCCGGGTCTGGCCAAGCATCAGGTCGTCCATGTCGACGGCATGTGCAACGAGTGCGGCAACTGCGCCGTGTTCTGCCCCTACCAGGAGGGTCGTCCCTACAAGGACAAGCTCACCCTGTTCTGGAGCGAGGAGGACATGGAGAACTCCGAGAACGAGGGCTTCCTGGCCGTGGATGAGGATCACTTTAAGGTCCGCGTCGCCGGCACGGTCCGCACCGTCTCGGTCGATGCCGTCAACACCGGTCTGCCCGAGGCCGTCCGCCTGACCATTAGGGCCGTGCGCGACAACTATTCGTACCTTCTTAAGAAATAGGCGAGTCTCTTATGGCCAAATCCATTCAACATAACGTGGCCTACGTTGCCTGCGGAAGCGGTTGCGCCTCCGCAGGCGGCGACGCCCGCTGCAGCGAAGGCTGCATTGGCTGTGGCGCCTGCGTTACGGCCTGCCCCCACGGTGCCATCGCACTGGTCGACGGCGTCGCCCGCGTGGACCGCTCCAAGTGCACGGGCTGTGGCCTGTGCGGCATGGCGTGCCCGCAGCGCGTGATTGCCTTCGTTCCCGGCTACCAGAACATCCTGGTGCGGTGCAACAATACCGATAAGAGTGCCATTGCGCGCAAGATCTGCGACACCAGCTGCATCGGTTGCGGCATGTGTGCCAAAAAGTGCCCTGCCGGCGCAATCCGCATCGAGGACAACTGCGCCCATATCGACGGCGCGGACTGCCTGTCGTGCGGCATGTGCGCGGTTGTGTGCCCGCATGGCGCCATTCACGACCGCACCGGCATCGCCGCCGGCGTGTAGAAGGGAATCACCATGGCACAGGAATTCACTTTTACCGTTAACGGCGTGGAGCGCACGACGACTCAGAACAAGCCGCTGCTGCGTTATCTGCGCGACGACCTGCACATTCACTCCGCCAAGGACGGCTGCTCCGAGGGCGCCTGCGGCACCTGCACCATCCATGTGGACGGCGCGGCTGTGAAGGCTTGCGTGCTGACCACCGCCCTTGCCGCCGGCCGTAACATTGTGACCGTCGAGGGCCTGCCCCAGGACGTGCGCGAGGCCTTTGTGTACGCCTTTGGCGCCGTGGGCGCCGTACAGTGCGGCTTTTGCATCCCCGGCATGGTCATGGCGGGCGCAGCGCTCATCGCCGAGGACCCCGAGCCCACCGAGGAGCAGATCAAGTACGCCATTCGCGGCAACGTCTGCCGTTGCACTGGCTACAAAAAGATTATCGAGGGCATCTCGCTGGCCGCTGCGGTGCTCCGCGGTGAAAAGCAGATCGACGAGGATTTGGAGCGCGGCGACGACTACGGCGTGGGCAAGCGCGCCTTTCGTATCGACGTGCGCAAGAAGGTGCTCGGCGAGGGCAAGTATCCCGACGACATCGACGAGCTCGATCAGCCGGGTCTGACCTACGCCAGCGCCGTGCGCTCCAAGTACCCGCGCGCCCGTGTGCTCTCCATCGATACCTCCAAGGCCGAGGTCCTGCCCGGCGTGGTGGGCATCCTGCGCGCCGAGGACGTGCCGGTCAATCAGGTCGGCCACCTTATCCAGGACTGGGACGTCATGATCGCGGCGGGCGATATCACCCGCTGCGTGGGTGACGCCATTGTGCTGGTGGTCGCCGAGGACGAGGCGACGCTCGAGAAGGCCAAGAAGCTCGTAAAGATCGATTACGAGCCGCTGGAGCCCGTGCGCAACATCGCCGAGGCCAAGGCTGCCGACGCTCCGCGCCTGCATGACAGTTTCTTTGCCTTTGGCAACACGGTGGAGCTCAAGGACAACGTGTGCCAGAGCCGCCATGTGACGCGCGGCGACGCCGCCAAGGCGCTGGCAGAGAGCGCGTTTACCGTGACGCAGCGCTTTACCACGCCCTTTACCGAGCATGCCTTCTTGGAGCCCGAGTGCGCCGTCGCCTTTCCGTACAAGAACGGCGTCAAGGTGCAGTCGACCGACCAGGGCGCCTACGATACGCGCAAAGAGTGCGCCCACATGTTTGGCTGGGATAGCGAGCCCGAGCGCGTGGTCGTCGAGACCATGCTCGTGGGCGGCGGCTTTGGCGGCAAGGAGGACGTTTCGGTCCAGCACCTGGCCGCGCTTGCTGCCTATAAGTTCCAGCGTCCTGTGAAGTGCAAGCTCACGCGCGCCGAGTCGCTTGCGTTCCATCCCAAGCGCCACGCCATGGACGGCACCTTTACGCTGGGCTGCGATGCCGAGGGCAACTTTACCGGCCTGGATTGCGAGATCAACTTTGATACCGGCGCCTACGCGTCGCTGTGCGGTCCGGTGCTCGAGCGTGCCTGCACGCACGCCGTCGGCCCCTACAAGTACCAGAACACCGACATTCGCGGCTTTGGCTACTACACCAACAACCCGCCCGCCGGCGCATACCGCGGCTTTGGCGTTTGCCAGTCCGAGTTTGCGCTCGAGAGCTTGATCGACCTGCTTGCCGAGAAGGTCGGCTTGGATCCGTGGGAGATTCGTTACCGTAATGCCATCGAGCCGGGCGAGGTTTTGCCCAACGGCCAGATCGCCGATTGCTCCACGGCGCTTAAGGAGACGCTGCTCGAGGTCAAAGATGCCTACTATGCGCATCCCGGACACGCCGGTATCGCCTGTGCCATGAAGAATGCCGGCGTGGGCGTGGGCCTGCCCGATGCCGGCCGCTGCAAGATTCGCGTCGAGGATGGCCGCGCCGTCGTTTATGCCGCCACGTCCGACATCGGCCAGGGCTGCAACACCGTCTTTTTGCAGGACGTTGCCGAGGCATGCGGCCTGCCGCTTCGCTGCATTGCCAACGGCGAGTGCTCCACCGAGAACGCCCCGGACTCCGGCACCACGTCCGGCTCGCGTCAGACGGTCGTGACCGGCGAGGCCGTGCGCGGTGCCGCCTTCCTGCTGCGCGATGCTATGCTTGGCATCGAGGCCGGCAAGCCTGCACCCGCCGCTCCGGTGAGCGCACATGGCGACGGCGTCAAGATCGAGTACGACGACGGCCGTGCCTATCAGCTGCGCACACAGGAACTCGTCGCCGGCCAGGGTATGCATCCTCAGGATCCCGCGGCCGCCATCAAGGCGCTCGAGGGATGCGAGTTTAGCTACGTGTACCTGGAGCCGACCGACAAGCTGGGCGCCGACGTGCCCAACCCCAAGAGCCACATCTGCTACGGCTTCGCCACACATGTGGTCATTCTGGATGATGACGGCCGCGTGAGCGAGGTCTATGCCGCGCACGATTCCGGCAAGGTGGTCAACCCCATCTCCATTCAGGGTCAGATCGAAGGCGGCGTGCTCATGGGTATGGGCTATGCGCTTACCGAGGATTGGCCGCTCAAGGACTGCGTACCCCAGGCAAGGTACGGTACGCTCGGGCTGTTCCGTGCGCCCGAGATTCCGGATATCCACGCCATCTACGTGGAGAAGGACGAGCTGTTGCCCGTGGCATATGGCGGCAAGGGCATCGGCGAGATCGCAACGATCCCCACGGCGCCCGCCGTGCAGAACGCCTATCGCGCATTTGACGGCAAGCTGCGTCCCGATCTGCCCATGGTGGATACGCCCTACAGCCGCGCCCGTCACCGCGGCTAGGGTAGGGCGCGGACAGTTATTGCTGACGAGCTGTTCGCGCTCAACGCCAACTGCGTATGCTGCGCCATTGGCCCCGGCTCCATCGCGAGCCGGGGCCTTTTGTTTGGAGCGCCTCCGCATGCGGAAGCTGCGTCCCAGAATTGGCGCTCAGAATGGGGCGTGCTTTCCGGTAGAGCCTCTAGCGGAAAGCGCATCCCGGAATCCGCGGGGACTGCGGACAAAAAGTTGGACCGTTGAGGTCCGGAACGGAGTCCGCATGGCATACAGTAGGAGAATGGTGGAGAGGGCCAGGGCGCTTCGCGGCGCCGGGCTCACCGT
>NZ_JBQKDD010000013.1:0-43952 GCF_052122015.1 Collinsella sp. LCP19S3_A6 | reverse complement strand
CCAAGATGATCATAAAGTTGACGCGGCCGCCCGCGATGGAGATTTGCGGTGCCAGTCCCGCCTGCAGCAGCACGCAGACGATAGCGGCGATTGCAAAGGCACGGGAGCCAGCCCCCTGCTCGTGTAGATCCATGGACATGCCTCCCTATTCGCTCGATCCAGAATCGGACGCTTCGGCCGTGTCGGAATCATCATCCGATTTCTCGTCCTTAGGCTGAGTCGCAGCATCGCGCGACGAGCCCTGCGGGGCACTATTGGCCGAGCTCACATCATCGTCCGAAGCCGACTGCTCGTCGGTCAGCGAGGTAATGACGAGCACTTCCTCATTGTTCTCGGCCGTGGTCTGCGCACGCACCACAATGGTGTAGTACACGTCGTTAGCCGACTTCTCGACCGAAGACACGGTGCCGAGCGGCAGTCCCTTGGGGAACACGCCACCGATGCCCGAGGTCACGATGATATCGCCAACCTTAACATCGGAGTCGACACTCACGTACTCAAGACGCAGCGTGCCATCGGGCTGGCCCTGTAGCATGCCTTGTGCGCGCGTGTCCTGCACCATGGCGGACACACCAGAGTTCTCGTCGCCAATCAGGCGCACGGTCGATGTCTTGGCCGAAACCTCGATAATCTGGCCGATGACGCCGGCCGAGCTCGTCACGGGCATGTTGATGGTAAGCCCGTCGGCAGAACCCTTATCGATGGTGACGGTCGACGTCCAGGCGTCACCCGAGGCTCCGACAATACGAGCCGCAGTGGACTTGAGGTTATAGGTCGACTGCAGGCCCACCAGACCCTCAAGGCGCTCAGCGGTCTTTTGGGCCTCGGAAAGCTCCGCGACCTTGGAAGTGAGGACCTCGTTTTGCTTTTTAAGGTCGTCGAGCGACTCCTGCGAAGCGGTGAGGTTGGAGAACACGTTGCCGATGGCATTGAATGGCGCCGCCACCGCCGAGCCAACGAAACGCACCGGAGAGGTGATTGTCGTAACACCCGAACGCACGGCATGTATCGGCCCGGCCTCGCCCTCTCGAATGTAAAACGTGAGCAGCAACACAGAAATCAGGCTGAAAACAATCAACGGGCGCATACCCGTTGATTGTCGTTTGGTATTCAGATTTGAAGAGAAACCCGAAGATCGTGCCAAATGGAATCCACCTTTTGGAAATTAAGCGTTGGTCTGGACGAAACCGCCGTCAAACGCGTTGGCCTCGAGCACGCGGGCGCAACCGTTTACGACGTTGTCGAGCGCCGTGGGGCTCACGTTGACCGAAACGCCCGTCTCGTCGCGCAGGCGCACGTCGAGGCCGCGTAGCAACGCTCCGCCGCCGGTCAGCAGAATGCCGTAGTACATAAGGTCCGAGGCAAGATCGGGCGGTGTGGCGTCGAGTGCGTCCTTGACGGCCTTGGCCATCTCGTCGAGCGGCTTATTGAGCGCACGACGAATCTCCTCGCTCTCGATGCGCACGGTTTTGGGCAGGCCCGTGATCACGTCGCGGCCATTGACCTCGACGTCGAGCTCGTCCTTGAGCGGCACGGCAGAGCCGACCTTAATCTTAATGTCCTCGGCCGTGCGCTCGCCGATGGCCAAATTGTAGGCATCGCGAACATGCGTGAGGATAGCCTGATCGAACTCGTCGCCGGCAATACGGATGGACTGCGACACGACGATACCGCCCATGGCGATAACGGCAACCTCGGTGGTGCCGCCGCCGATGTCAATGACCATGGAGCCGGTCGGCTCCTCGACAGGCAAGTCAGCACCGATAGCCGCGGCCATAGGCTCCTCGATCAGATAGGCCTGGCGGGCACCTGCCTGAATCGTAGCCTCGAACACGGCGCGCTTCTCGACCGACGTGACACCGGAGGGAACGCATACGACGACGCGCGGACGAGGGGTCCACGGATAGCGCTTCTCGGAAGCCTTATCGATAAAGTAGCGAAGCATGGCCTCGGTGACATCGAAGTCGGCGATGACGCCATCCTTGAGAGGACGCACGGCCACAATGTTGCCGGGCGTACGGCCAAGCATACGCTTGGCCTCGATACCGACTGCAAGAATGCGCTCATCGTTTTTGTCGATGGCGACGACGGAAGGCTCGCGAATGACGATGCCCTTGCCGCGCACGGAGACAAGCGTATTGGCGGTGCCGAGGTCGATGGCTAAATCGCCCGCATAGCTACCGAAGAACATGTCCATCAAAGAAAACAACGCAACTCCTGATGTGTTGGATGATTGCTGGAAAACTACTAGGCCATCATACTAGCGCAAGCCCGGCACCTCACTTGCGGTGAAGCACCGGGCAGCGCCAAATCTCATAAGGTCACTACTGGTTGTCAGCGGCCGAGAAATCGATGTCGAGCGAAGATACCGCCCAGCCGATATGGTTGTCGGAGCGCACGAATTTGACGGTATATTCCTGCTCGCCGCCCTTGGACAGGGAAGCCTTCACCTTCGCGGTGGTCTCGGTCATGGACTGATCCATGCCCTCGATGGAGACGGTGGCGCCCTGCGGGATCGAGGAGATAATCATCGCCTTGGCGTCCTCGGACAGGCTCGAGGCCAGGCAGGACTCGGCCTTGGCGGTATCACCGTCGCCGGCAGCCTGGAACAGATCGGTGATGACGGACTCCTGCGAGGGGATACCCATGCCGCGCGTGTAGGCAAAGCCCAAACCGCCCGCGGCAAGAACAATCAGCAGAAGCAAAACCAAGAAGACCTTGAGGCCCGTATGGCGATGGCGACGACGGACCTTGGCCTGCTTGCGGTCCTGACGATCCTGCTGGACCATCTCGGACTCGGACAGCGTAAAGAAGCCCGTGTCGGACGGATCGGGCATAAACTGGCCAGTGGCACCCGTGGGATCGAGCGAATCGACAGCAGTCGTATCCATGGCGGGCGCCGGGGCCGTGGCCATGGCGGTCTGGGCCGAAAGCGCGGCAAGTGAATCGTGCACGCGGGCAAGCTCATCGGCCTGCTCGGGCGTGAGCTGATAGATGCCGTCGGCGGTGGCGGCATTAAAGGCATCGAGCGCCTCGGAAGGACGACCCGCGGCAGAAAGCGCCTCGCCCATACCCGCGTTAAGCGCACGCGTGTCATCGCGCGGACCGGCAAAGTCGATAGCGGTGCGATAGGTCTCCACAGCGTCTGCCGGTCGGCCAAGCTTGATGAAGCAGCGGCCGAGTTCGCCAAGGGCGGCCGCGGGGGCTGGATTGGCGCCATCGATGGCGGCCTGGCGGAAGGCAGTGCCTGCATTGGCGAAATCGCCCGACTGGAACAGCGCGTTGCCAAGACCCAGATAGGCCTTAAACGGCGTGGCATAGGAAGCATCCTGCGTTGCGGCGGAGAACGCCTGGGCTGCGGTCACATAGTCACCCACGGCAGCGAGCGCCTTGCCGCGGTTGGTGAGCAGCGCGCCGCGCTTTCCATAGGTGCCGTCGTTGAGGGCAGCCGCGTACGCCTCGGCAGCATCGGCATACATACCCAGGTGCATCAGAGCGTTGCCACGCAGATGGTCGGCCTCGCCCATGATCTCGCTGGGGGTCTTTGCCGCACCGAGCATCTGAGCGGCAGCGGAAAAGTCGCCCGCACGATAAGCGGCTCGACCCTGTTGAATCAGCTGGCTATTCAAGGAAGTCCCCTTTTACTCGTGAACGATCTCGACATGGACGATCTCGTCGCCGGCACGCAGCTGCGAAATCACGTCGAGGCCCTCGACCGTGGTGCCAAAGACGGTGTAACCGGAATCCAGATTGTGCTGGGCACCCAGGCAGAAGTAGAACTGGGAGCCCGCGGAATCGGGATCCATGGAACGTGCCATGGCAAGCGCACCGTCCACATGGCTGTTGCGCGGGTTGGTGGCAAACTCTCCCTTGATGCAGTAGCCGGGGCCACCGGTGCCGGGCATACCGTCGGGGCCCTCAAGGCCGGCGGCGACGTCAGCGCCGGACATATCGCGGGTATTGGGGTCGCCGCCCTGGATCACAAAGCCGGGCACATAGCGGTGAAACTTAAGGCCGTCATAAAAGCCCATGGTGGAAAGCTCGCAGAAGTTCGCCACATGGATGGGAGCGCCCTCGCCGTCAAATTTGACCTTGATCGTACCCTTCGACGTCTCGATGATCGCACACTCGTCACCAGCGAGCTGGTACTCGGGCGTATAAAGCTCTTTCTTAAAACCAAACATGTGGTTCCTTCCTCGTGCGTTTAAAGCATATTTGTACGAATTGTAGCAATAAGCACGGGCTTCCATCAATTGCGCACGCAGGTTATGCCGTCGGAGGGCAACAAATTACGAACGCGGCTGCGGCTTCCAGGCGCTCACATTGGCATCGTACTGGTTAAGGGCGCTGTTGCCGCCCTGTGCGATGGGCGCCAAGATTTCACTCTGGCGAGCGCTCAGCGACTCGCCATCGGGAATGGACAGCGAGATATCCCAGCTCTGGCAGATCATGTCGACGCGCTCGTACATCCACTCGGCAAGCTGCTTGAGGTGCTCGATATCCTCCGCGTAGACGGTATCATCTTGCACCTTAAGGTTGTTGAGCTCGTCTTGGGTCTTTTTGATCTGGTCGCGCAGGGCATAAGCGCTCTGCGACAGCTCCTGACGCGTGGAGAGCGGCGTGCGCAGGTACCCGCTGTTAAACGAGTCGACAACCTCGCCGATCTGATCATCGTCGCCATACGACAAGATGGTCTGATACAGACCGTCGAGCTTGGTATAGAGCTGGTCGTCGGAAAGGACGGTCTCCTCCTGGACCACCTCGGCGGTATCGTCGGACTTGGTCTCTTCCTCGGTAGCCTCGCCCTTCTGGCGCGAGGGGAACGTCGTCTTGGCGGCCTGGCCAAACTGGTCGTAAAAGCCCGGCATAACGCCCATGGGGTCCGACGTCACAAACCAATAGGCACTGCCGCACACGGCAGCGAGCAACGCGATGACGATGAGCGGCTTGGGAATACGGCGCTTGTGCTTGTGGTAGGCATCCTCGTCAGGATGCACCTTGCGCTTGGGTTTTTGATTTTTGGACTGAGCGTCGTCACGAAGGGACACCGGCAGCGGGATATCGACCTTGGGAATGCCAAAATCCCTGTCGAAAGCCGGCAGCACGCAGGTCTCATTGGGATCGGCGGCATCGGAAAGTACCGCGGCGGCAGAGGCCGGCGCATGGGGCACCTCGGTATCGATCTGCTCCTGCGTCAGGCGGGGAAAACCAGCCGTGCGCCCAGCAGCCAGGTCGGATGCTGCCGCATCCTCGGATAGAATGCCCGGGGCAGGGCGCCCGCACTTGGAACAGGTACGGTCATGAGGCGACAGACGGGCACCGCAGCCTTCGCAGAACACAAACTCGGTGTGCTCGGGGCCATCGCCCGGGCCAACATAGGTATTGCAATAGGGGCAGAACGAGGAGCCGTCCTCTATGGTCTTGAGACAATGCGGGCAAATCACGGCATCCTCTTTTCGGAATCATTCGAACCATCGAGGTTAGAGCATAACATCGCTACGCCCCTAAAGGCACAGGGCACCAATTCAACATCGCAGGGTAGCTAATTTGGGACGGGGCTTTTTTAGCTGCCCGGCTGATGACGCGATCTATTTGGCCGATTGGCGGCCAGGGTAGCTAAAAAAGCCCCGTCCCAAATTAGCTACCCTGTGAGGTGCGGTTACTTCTTCTTCTTGCTCGGCATCGAAACCTTAATGCCCTGCGCGGACTTGGTCACACGCGAGCGCTTGGCGCCCGCGCCCTTCTTTTTCTTGGGCTGGGTCTTTTCCACGCCCTCGAGCGCTCGGGCCTCGGCCTCACGGGTCGTACGCTCCTCGCGGCGCTGCGCCATGTCGGCGGCGACGCGCTTGGCAAAACGCTCGGCCGTCGAGCCCGTCGAGCTCACCTTGCCGCCACCGCGGCCCAAGCGAACGCGCACGCCGCGGCCAAAGCCAGTGGCGGCATGACGGCGACGCGGCTTCAGCGAATCCATCATCGTGGCGAGTTTAAAGAACACGCTGCAAGTAAAGACCACAATCACCAGAAGGATAATTGCCTCGCCCATCGACAAGTTGGCGATAGACAGCAGCTCGGGGAACCCGATAACGCCCACCAAGATGCCGACGACGACAAATACAAAGAGCATCACGCGCAAGGGAGTGAGCGGCTGCGAGATACGCCAGATCAGGCTCACGCTTGCCGCACACGACGTGAGAAGGCACATCGTCGACAGCGTGAGCTGGCTAAAGCCAAACACGCGCGCCACAAAGATATCGAGCGCCGCGGCCAAAATGACTGCAACCGACGCCGGCAGCGCGCGCTTGAGCACGTTGGTCAAGAATGACCCCTTCACGCGGGCATTGTTGGGCTCAAGGCCCAGCACAAAGCCCGGCGCGCCGATGCAGAAGAAGTTAATGAGCGTCATCTGGATAGGCTCAAAGGGATACGGCGGCAGCGCGATGCACAGTGCCGCCAGGCCCATCGAGAACAGCGTCTTGGTCAGGAACAGCGACGCCGAACGCTGCAGGTTGTTGATAGAACGACGGCCCTCGGCCACCACGGCGGGCATCGAGGCAAAGTCGTTATCGACCAGCACGATTTCGGCCACGTTGCGTGCGGCGTCGGAACCGGCGGCCATGGCCACGGAGCAGTCCGCCTCTTTGAGTGCCAGCACATCGTTGACGCCGTCGCCCGTCATGGCAACGGTATGGCCACGACGCTTGAGCGCCTGCACGAGCTCGCGCTTCTGCTGCGGGGTCACGCGGCCAAAGACGTGATAGCGGTCCACCGCCGCATCAATCTTGGACGGCGTATCGAGCGTCGTGGCGTCCACATAAGCGTCCGCCCCCGGCACGCCCACCACGCGTGCGATCGACGACACCGTGCGCGGGTCGTCGCCACTGATCACGTTAAGGGTCACACCCTGCTCGTTAAAGTAGCCGATGGTCTCGGCGGCCGAAGTGCGAATCTCATCGCGAATGGTCACAAAGCCCACGGGCTCGGCCTCGCCCACCATATCGCCATCGGGCGTAAAGCCGTCCACACGGGCCACCACAAGTACGCGGCAGGTGTCGGCAAGCTCGGCCACACGATTTTCGACCTGCGCAAAGATACGCTCCGAAAGCACAAATTGCGCCGCGCCCATCACATAGGAGCCCTGCGCAAACGAGGCGCCGCTCCACTTTTTGGAGGACGAAAACGGAATGACCGACAGCGGCTCGGACACCTCGACCGGGCGGTCGGCGTAGTAGTTGAGCAGCGCCTGGCAGGTCTCATTGGCATCAGCCGAGGTCGCGCGCGCGACATTGGCAAGCGCAAAATCGAGCACGGTAGTATCGACGGGGACAGGTGCCTCGTCCGGGGCCAAGCCCACACCCTCAACGGGCAACGGATAGGTGCCCTCGACCTCCATGCGACCCGACGTGATAGTGCCCGTCTTGTCCAGGCACAGCACGTCGACGCGCGCGAGCGTCTCGATGCAATAGAGCTGCTGCGCGAGTACCTTGCGGCGCGCCAGGCGCACCGTGGCGATGGCAAGCACCGACGAGGTCAGCAGCACCAGGCCCTGCGGAATCATGCCCAAAAGAGCGCCCACCGTGGACAGCAGCGCCGACGAAGGCACGCGACCGGCCAGCAGCTCGGAAAAGCACCACGAAAGCGCGCTATCGCCCGGCGCGCCCGCGGCGTCCCACAACCCACTTACACTCGAGGCGAACAGAGCCAGACCAAGCGGAATCATGATGACGCTCGCAAAACGCACGATGGCGTTGAGCGCGTTCATGATCTCGGAATTGACCTTTTTGACGTACTTGGCCTCGTTGTTGATCTTGGCCACATAGTTATCCGCACCAACATGGACCACGCGGGCACGCAACAGGCCCGAGTCGATAAAGCTGCCGCTCATGAGCTCGGAACCAGGTAGCTTCTTAATAAGGTCGCTCTCACCCGTCAGCAGACTTTCGTTAACGAGCGCCTCGCCCGATACCACCACGGCGTCGGCAGGTATCTGGTCCCCGCGCCCCAGACGAATGATGTCGTCGAGCACGATCTGGTCCAAGTCGAGCTCCACCTCGGCGCCGTCGCGCACCGCGATGGCCTTCTTAGAGGTCAGCAGTGTGAGCTTATCGACCATCTTCTTGGAGCGCATGGACTGGATAACGCCAATGGCGGTATTGAGGAACACCACGAACAGGAACGTCAGGTTCTTAAACGATCCGGTCATAATGACCAAAATCGCTAAAACCACGTTGATCAGATTGAACAGCGTGCAGAGATTTTCGATGATAAGCTCACGAACCGATTTGGTCTTGAGCTCCATGTTGCGGTTGATCTTGCCGGCGGCAATGCGCTCCTCGACCTCGGCGGTCGAAAGTCCGCGCTCGATATCCGTCGTTGCCATACCACGTCCTATCACGTCGCGTCGGTATAAGAAAAACCGCCCGGACCATGCGAGGTTCGGACGGTCTTACGTTCGATGGTGCCCCATGTTGGATTCGAACCAACGGCCTTCTGCTCCGGAGGCAGACGCTCTAATCCCCTGAGCTAATAGGGCCAACGGTTGGCATTATACCCAAGTGCGCCATGAGCTAACAACATAACAGAAAAAGCTTTGCAATTACGTGGGAGACGAAGCGCAACGGCTCACTTTAGGACGCAAAAGTGAAATAATTAGTATAAACTCTCATGCACCATATGATACGGCTCGCACTGCGGGCCGTTTTTGCAAGGGTTATCCATCGAGGTGAGAGGCACACCATGATTGCAATTTTAAAGCAGAGCGCAAGCGATGAGGCCATCGGCCACATCGTCAGCTGGATTGAGAAGAAGGGTCTCAAAACCGACGTATCGCGCGGCGAGAACGAGACCATCATCGGCCTGGTGGGCGATACGACCAAGATCGACCCGTTCCTGCTCGAGTCTATGGACGTCGTCGAGCGTGTGCAGCGCGTCTCCGAGCCGTTCAAGCGTGCCAACCGCAAGTTCCACCCCGAGGACTCCGTCATCGACTGCGGCCACGGCATCAAGATCGGTGGCGACCAGTTCCAGGTCATCGCCGGACCCTGCTCCGTCGAGGGCGAAAACCTCATTCGCATCGCCCGTCGCGTAAAGGCCGCCGGCGCCACCATGCTGCGAGGCGGTGCCTACAAGCCCCGCACCTCCCCTTACGCCTACCAGGGCATGGGCCCCGCCGGCCTGGACCTGCTATGCGAGGCCTCGGCCGAGCTCGACATGCCGATCGTCACCGAGATCATGGACCCGCGCGACGTGCAGGTCTTCTTGGATAAGAAGATTGACGTCATGCAGATCGGCGCCCGCAACGCCCAGAACTTCCCCCTGCTCAAGGAGGTCGGCAAGACCAAGACCCCGGTCCTGCTCAAGCGCGGCATGTCCGGCACGATCGACGAGCTGCTCATGGCTGCCGAGTACATCATGAGCGAGGGCAACGACAACGTTATCCTGTGCGAGCGCGGCATTCGCACCTTCGAGACCCGCACCCGTAACACCTTCGACCTCAACGCCGTGCCGGTGTTGCACCACCTGTCGCACCTGCCCGTCGTGGCCGACCCCAGCCACGCCACCGGCTACACCCGCTACGTTGAACCCATGGCGCTCGCCGCGACCGCCTGCGGCGCCAATGGCCTGGAAATCGAGGTCCACGACGAGCCTAGCCGCGCGTGGTCTGACGGCGCCCAGGCCCTCACCCCCGACCAGTTTGACGACACCATGCGCCGCATCCGCGCCATCCGCGAGGTCGTCTGCCAAGAGACCATGGAGTAGCCCATGGGTACGGTGAGAAACGCGCGCGTTAACCAGGGCGGCCCCAAATGCGCCGGCATTGTGGGCCTGGGCCTCATCGGCGGCAGCTTTGCCCGCGGCTATGCGCAGGCGGGCGTCCGCGTGCTGGCCTGGGACCCCGACGAGGACGTCATGACGGCCGCCAGCATGGGCACCGTCGCCGGCGAGCTCAACGACGAGACGCTCGGCGAGTGCGACATCATCGTGCTGGCCTGTTACCCCGAGGCCTGCATCGAGTGGCTCGAGGCGCACGCCCAAGCACTCGCCGACGCCACCGATACCGAGGCCATCATGGGGCCCGTGGTGATTGACACCGTGGGCGTGAAGGGCATCGTGTGCGAGCGTGCCTTCGAACTCGCCCGCGAGCATGGGTTTTACTTTGTGGGCGCGCACCCCATGGCGGGCACCCAGTACTCGGGCTACGCTCACTCCCGTGCCGACTTGTTCCAGGGCGCGCCACTCGTGCTCGTGCCGCCTGCAGTGGACGATGCGCTCAAGCTGGAGCTTTTAGGCCAGGTGCGCGAAATGGTGCGCCCCTTAGGGTTTGGCAAGTTCAGCGTGACCACCGCCGCCGAGCACGACCGCGTGATCGCCTTTACGAGCCAGCTCGCGCACGTCGTCTCAAACGCCTACGTCAAAAGCCCGACCGCCCAGGTTCACCACGGTTTTTCGGCCGGAAGCTACCGCGACCTTACCCGCGTGGCGCACCTCAACCCCCAGATGTGGTCGGAGCTCATGATCGACGACGCCGACGCACTTGCCTTCGAGATCGATCATCTGATCGACTCGCTTAGCGCCTACAGCCGCGCGCTCAAGGACCGCGACCAGCGGCATCTGGAGAATCTCCTTGCCGAGGGCGACCGCATTAAGCGCGCGCTCGACGACGAGGCCACCCACTAGACCACCTATCACGCCAGGTCGAAAGGACCAAAGCTTATGGCGATTACCATCGATATCGACACCGCACGCCCCTACCAGGTGCACGTCGGCACGTTTTTGCTGGAGCAGGCGGGCCCGCTCGTGCGCGCCACCGCCGGCGGATCGCGCGCCGTCATCGTGACGGACACCAACGTGGGCCCGCTCTACCAAATGCCTGTTAAGCAGAGCCTGGAGGCTGCGGGCTATACGGTGAGTGTCTGCACCTTCGAGGCCGGCGAGGCCCACAAGCGCGCCGAGACCTACATTGCCATCCTGGAGTTTGTGGCCGAGCACGAGCTTTCGCGCTCCGACGTGATCGTGGCACTCGGCGGCGGCGTTGTAGGCGACGTGGCTGGCTTTGTGGCCGCCACCTACATGCGCGGCTGTAAATTTGTGCAGATCCCCACGAGCCTGCTCGCTATGGTTGATTCATCGGTGGGCGGCAAGACGGCCATCGACCTAGCTGCCGGCAAAAACCTGGCCGGCGCCTTTTGGCAGCCGAGTGTTGTTATTGCCGACGTGGGGTGTCTCGCCACCCTCACGCCCGAGCAGTTCGCCGACGGTTGCGGAGAGGTCGTCAAACACGCCGTGATCGCCGACCCCGAGCTTTTCACCGAGTTGGAGAAGACCCCGCTCACGCTGGAGCTCCTCAACCGCGACGTTGCCCGTGTGGCGCTCATCATCGCCCGCAATATCGACATTAAACGCGCCGTGGTTGTCGCCGATGAGCGCGAGACCAACCAGCGCAAGCTGCTCAACTTTGGACACAGCGCTGGACACGCTGTCGAGGCCTGCGAGCACTTTGAGCTGGGACATGGCAACTGCGTGTCGATCGGCATGGGTATCATCACGCGCGCCGCAGCGCTTCATGGCATTTGCGACGCCGAGCTGCCCGGCCGCATCGAGGAGCTCTGCGCCCGCCACGGCCTCAAGACCCGCTGCGAGCTTTCCGCCGACGCCGTCTTTGCCGAGGCGCTGCACGACAAAAAACGCGCCGGTGACACCATCGACCTGGTAATTCCGCACGACATTGGCCGCTGCAGCATCGACCGCACGCCGCTTTCCGCCTTTCATGATTTAATTGCCGAGGGCCTCGGCCAGAAGGGAGACGCCTCCACATGCTAGCCCGCATCACTCCGTCCCCACTCAAGGGCACCGTCCCCGCCATCGCATCCAAGTCGATGGCGCACCGCCTGATCATCTGCGCCGCCCTTGCCAACGGAGAGACGCATGTGACCTGCAACACCACCTGCGCCGATATCGAGGCCACGGTGCGCTGCCTCACGGCGCTCGGCGCCCGCATCGAGACCGTCGAGGATGGCTTCCAAGTCCATCCCACTATGAAGAGTATTGAGTTCGGCCTGCTCAAAGCACTTGCCGGCGGCACGCTCGACTGCGGCGAGAGCGGCTCCACGCTCCGCTTTATGCTGCCCGTCGCCTGCGCGCTGGGGGCAGAGGCCACGTTTGTGGGCCAGGGCCGTCTGGGCGCCCGCCCGCTCTCCCCGCTCTCCGACGAGATCATCGCCGCTGGCTGCGACCTGCAGGGCCTGGGCGGTTTTCCGCTCAAGACAAGTGGCCGCATGCGCCCGGGTACTTTTATCCTGCCGGGCAACGTGAGCTCACAGTACATCTCCGGTCTACTGTTGGCAGCCCCGCTGCTGGCCCAGCCCTCCTGTGTGCAGGTGACCGGCCTTATCGAGAGTCGCCCCTATATCAACCTGACGATCCAGGCTATGAAGGCGTTTGGCATCGAGGTCAACGTCGAGCGTATCCCCGCCAAGAATGGCAAGCCCGAGGTCACAAACTTCCGCGTAAGCAGCGGCTCGTACCGCACGCCCGGCAACGTGGCTGTCGAGGGCGATTGGTCCAATGCGGCCTTTTGGCTGTGTGCCGGCGCCATCGGCTCCGACCCCATCACCGTCGAGGGCGTGTCACTGAGCTCCGCGCAGGGCGACCGCAACGTGCTTGCCGCGCTCTCGCGCTTTGGCGCCCGCATCGTGCGCTCCACCAACGCCGCCACCGTGCAGTCCGATAAGCTCGCCGGCTTCGAGATGAGCGCGCACGACATCCCCGACCTGGTGCCCGTTATCTCGGCCGTGGCATCGCTGGCACAAGGCCGCACGTTCATCCGCGATTGTGCCCGCCTGCGCATCAAGGAATCCGACCGTCTTGCCACTACCACCCGCGAGCTCACCGCGCTGGGCGCGCAGGTGCGCATTGCCGGCGACGACCTCATCATCAAGGGTGTCGACGCCTTTACCGGCGGCGAGGTCGATTCGCACAACGACCATCGTATCGCCATGATGGCCGCTATCGCCGCGAGCCGTGCCACCGGCGAAGTTGTGATCCACGGCGCCGAGGCCGTCAACAAGTCCTATCCCGATTTCTTTGACCACTACCGCCTGCTGGGCGGCAAGGTCACGCTCGAGGAGGAATAGCATGTCCTCGACCTTTGGCAACGTTTTGCACTTAAGCATCTTCGGCCAGTCGCACTCCCCCGCCATCGGCTGCTCGCTCGATGGCATTCCGGCAGGTATTGCCGTTGACCAGGAGGCGTTGCAGGCCTTTTTGGACCGTCGCGCCCCCGGTCGCGACGAGACCGCGACCAAGCGCCGCGAGGCCGACGCCGCGCATATCATTGCCGGTGTGGTCGATGGGCACACCACCGGCGCGCCCATCGCTGCGATCATTGAGAACACCAACACGCGCTCCAAGGACTATTCCGAGCTGCGCCGCAAGCCCCGCCCCGGGCACGCAGACTTTCCGGCGCGCGTGAAGTACCACAACATGCACGACGTCGCCGGCGGCGGGCATTTCTCCGGCCGCCTAACGGCCCCCTTATGCATCGCCGGCGGTATTGCGCTGCAGGCACTCGAGGCGCGCGGTATTCGGGTGATGGCTCACGTGGCTCAGATTGGTGGCATCTCGGACCTGCCCATGGACGACATGGTCTATCGCGAGGCCGACCGCAAGGCGATCCTTTCGAACGACCTACCGTGCATCGACGCGGCAGCTGCCGGCCGTATGCGCGAGGAGATTCTCGCCGCACGCGACGAGCTTGATAGCATCGGTGGCATCGTGGAGTGCGGCATCTACGGCCTGCCTGCGGGCATCGGCGACCCCATGTTCGACGGCATCGAGAACCGCATCGCGCAGATCGCCTTTGGCATTCCTGCCGTAAAGGGCGTGGAGTTTGGTATGGGCTTTGCCGTGGCCGCCATGCGCGGCAGCGAGAACAACGATCCGTATCGCGTTGATGCCGAGACCGGCGAGATTGCGGTCGAGTCCAACAACGCCGGCGGCATCCTGGGCGGCATCTCCACCGGCGCACCCGTCATGTGGCGGATGGCCGTAAAGCCGACGCCCTCCATCGGTCGCGAGCAGCAGACCGTGGACATGGACGCCATGGAAAATGCGGAGCTCTCGGTCCACGGCCGCCACGACCCCTGCATCGTCCCGCGCGCCGTCCCCGTAGCCGAGGCAGCCGCAGCGCTCGCCATCTGGGACGCCCTCCTGGAGGACGCCGCCCAACGCTAGCCCGCCCACCCCGAGGGTAGTTAATTTGGGACGGGGCTTTTTTAGCTACCCCCATATGCCAGTGAGTATTTGCCCCGGCACCCATCGATTCGCCGCCAGTCAAAGGGTAGCTAAAAAAGCCCCGTCCCAAATTAGCTACCCCAGGCAACGATTCACGAAAGGGGTCTCCATGGACCTTGCCGATATTCGCAAGACCATCGACGGCATCGACACCACGCTCCTCGATAGCTTTGTCGAGCGCATGGACATTGCCACCGAGGTCGCCAAATCAAAAGTCGAGATGGGCAAGGCCGTCTTTGACCCCGCCCGCGAGCGCTCCAAACTCAACAACCTCGCCGGCCGAGCACCCGAGCGCTACGAGGCCCAGACCATTACCCTGTTCCGCCTCCTCATGAGCATGAGCAAGGCCGAGCAGCAGCGCTACATCAACGAGCTCAAGGGCATCACCGTGTCGCAAAAGGCCCATGCCACGGCAGCAGCATTTGACACGCCCTTCCCTCAAACGGCCTCCGTCGCCTGCCAGGGCGTCGAGGGCGCCTACAGCCAAATCGCCGCATGCAAGCTCTTCGACGTGCCCGATATTGCGTTCTTCGAGACCTTTGAGGGCGTTATGCGCGCCGTACGCGACGGCTTCTGCGAGTTTGGCGTGCTGCCCATCGAAAACTCAACCGCCGGCTCGGTCAACGCCGTCTACGATCTGCTCGCACAGTTCGACTTCTATATCGTGCGTTCGCTGCGCCTCAAGATCGATCACAACCTGCTCGTCAAGCCCGGCACCAAGCTCGCCGACGTGCGCGAGGTCTACAGCCATGGCCAGGCCATCGCCCAGTGCGCCGGCTTTATCGAGGCCCACGGCCTGCACGCCACCAAGTACCCCAACACTGCTATGTCGGCCGAGATGGTCGCCAACTCCGATCGCACCGACGTCGCCGCTATCGCCTCGCGCAGCTGCGCCGCGCTGTATGGCCTCGAGGTGCTGGAGCCCAATATCCAGGACTCGGACAACAACTACACGCGCTTTGTCGTCATCAGCCGCGAGCCGCGCGTCTATCCCGGTGCCAACCGTACTTCGCTCATGATCACCACGGCCAATGAGCCGGGTGCCCTCTACCGCGTGCTCGAGCGCTTCTACGCGCTCAACATCAACCTCATCAAGCTCGAGAGCCGTCCGATCCCCGGGCACGACTTTGAGTTTATGTTCTACTTTGACCTGGACTGCCCCTTTGGCAGCAAGGCCCTCGACGACCTGCTCGACTCGATTGACGACGTGTGCGAGAGCTTTACCTACTTTGGCAGCTACACGGAGGTGCTCTAGATGACCGATACCGCCGCAACCCGCCCCTACGGCGTGCTGGGCCGCGTGCTGGGGCACAGCTACACCCCGACCATCTACAAGGAGCTCGCAGGGCTGGAGTATGTGCGCTTTGAGCGCGAGCCCGAGGACCTCGAAGCCTTTATGACGGGCGACGAGTGGGAGGGCACCAACGTGACCATCCCCTACAAGCGCGCCGTCATGGACTACCTGGACGAGCTGAGTCCGCTGGCCAAGCGCATGGGCAACGTCAACACCATCACGCGCCTACCCGACGGCCGCCTGCGCGGCGACAACACCGACTACTTTGGTTTTCAGTGTCTAGTCGAGGAGTTGGGCGTAGAGGTTGCCGGCAAGAAGGTCCTCGTGCTCGGTGCCACCGGCGGTGCCGGCACCACGGCCAGCATGGTGCTCGGTGACCTGGGCGCCGTCGTTGTGCCTGTCGGCCGCACGAGCGAGGTCAACTACGATAACATCGCACAGCAGTCCGACGCGACGCTGCTCGTCAACTGCACGCCTGCTGGCATGTTTCCCCACTGCCCCGACGCGCCTTGCACGCTCGAAGGACTTGACGCGCTCGAAGGCGTCATCGACATTGTCTACAATCCCGCCCGCACGGGACTCATGCTCGAGGCCGAGCGCCGCGGCATCCCCTGCATCGGCGGCCTGCTGATGCTCGTGGCCCAAGCGGCACAGGCTGTTGAGCGCTACACCGGCCAGATTACACCGCGCGAGCGCATCCTGGACGTAACGGAGCGCTTGTCTCGCCGCGAGCAGAACATCGCGCTCATCGGCATGCCGGGCTCGGGCAAGACCCGCGTGGGCGAGCAGGTCGCCCAGCTCACGGGCCGCGAGCACATCGACTTGGACCGTGCTCTCGAGGAGCGCCTGGGCATGCCCTGCGCCGACTTTATCGTCGAACGTGGCGAGGCGGCCTTCCGCGAGCAGGAGACGGCGGCGCTGGCCGACATCTCCAAGCGCAGCGGCCTGGTGCTCTCCACCGGCGGCGGCGTGGTCACACGCGACGAGAATTACCCGCTGCTGCACCAAAACAGCCAGATCGTGATGCTCAACCGCAAGCTCGAGGAGCTCGCCCACAAGGGCCGCCCCATCACCGCCCGCGACGGCATCGATAAGCTCGCCGAGCAGCGTATGCCGCGCTACCGCGCGTGGGCCGACTACATCATCGACTCACGCGACTGCGCCGCCAACACCGCACGCGCCGTCCTCGACACCCTCTAAAACCTGCCAAAAAGGGACAGGTTTATTTTGGCAGGTTTTATCTGGGCAAACGCCGCAGACAGCAAGCCCCTCCACCAACCAGACCACAAAGGAAGCAACCATGAAAGCACTCGTCATCAACGGCCCCAACCTCAACATGCTCGGCATTCGCGAGCCGGGCATCTACGGCAGTGACAACTACGACCGCCTGGTCCAGATCTGCCAGGAGGCAGGCGCCGCGCAGGGATTTGACGAGGTCGAGGTCTTCCAGTCCAACCACGAGGGCAGCATCGTCGACAAGATCCAGGAGGCCTACGGCAAGGTCGACGGCATCGTCATCAACCCGGCGGCCTACACGCATACGAGCGTGGCGATTCTCGACGCACTCAAGGCCGTCGCCATCCCCGCAGTGGAAGTCCACATCAGCGCCGTCGAGACGCGCGAGGACTTCCGTCAGGTGAGCTACGCCCGCCTGGCTTGCTTCGCCACCATCACCGGCGAGGGTCTGCAGGGCTATGCTCACGCGCTGGAGCTGCTGAGGGAGCGTCTGCTACACTAATCCCTGGGACGAACGCGTCGGGCAAGTTTGTCCCAAATCTAAAGTAACCGTCAAATTGACATACAAAGGAGCATATCCATGTCCCAGTACGATTACCTCGTCGTCGGCGCCGGCCTTTCGGGCGCGGTCTTTGCCAATGCCGCCAAGCGCGCCGGCAAGTCGGTCCTGGTCATCGACCGCCGCGACCACATCGCCGGCAACATCTACACCGAGGACGTCGAGGGCATCCAGGTCCACCGCTACGGAGCGCACATCTTCCACACCTCCATGAGGGACGTGTGGGACTACGTTAACCGCTTCGCCGAGTTCAACAACTACGTCAACTCGCCGGTCGCCAACTTCCACGGCAACATGTACAACATGCCCTTTAACATGAACACCTTCGCCAAGATGTGGCCGGGTGTCGTTACGCCGGCAGACGCCAAGGCCAAGATCGCCGAGCAGGTGGCCGCCGAGAACATCGGCGAGCCGCAGAACCTGGAGGAGCAGGCGCTGTCGCTCGTCGGCCGCGACATCTTCGAGACGCTCGTGAAGGGCTACACCGAGAAGCAGTGGGGCCGCGACTGCCGCGACCTGCCCGCGAGCATCATCAAGCGTCTCCCCTGCCGCTTCACCTACGACAACAACTACTTCAACGATCGCTACCAGGGCATCCCCATGGGCGGCTACACCAAGATGGTCGCCAACATGCTCGAGGGCATAGAGGTGCGCTGCGGCGTGGAGTACAAGGAGCTGATCGCCGCAGAGCCCGATATCGCCGCCAAGACGATCTACTGCGGCCCCATCGACGCGTTCTACGACTTTAAGCTGGGCACGCTCGAGTACCGCAGCCTGCGCTTTGAGACCGAGACACTCGACGAGCAGGACCACCAGGGCGTGGCCGTGGTCAACTACACCGAGCGCGAGATCCCCTACACGCGCATCATCGAGCACAAGCACTTTGAGTTCGGCACGCAGGACAAGACCGTCATCACGCGCGAGTACCCGGCCGACTGGAAGCCCGGCGACGAGCCCTACTACCCCATCAACGACGCCAAGAACGAGGCCCTCTACAAGCAATACGAGGAGCTGGCGGCGCAGGAGGGCGACGTGATCTTCGCCGGTCGCCTGGGCGGCTACAAGTACTACGACATGGACAAGGCCATCGCCGCCGCCTTCGAGCTCGTCCGCAACGAGCTGGGCGTGGAGCCGACTGAGGCGTAAACAAGGCGGTCATAAACACACAAGCAGGAAGCCCGGCACAGTTCATTGCTGTGCCGGGCCTATTTATGGAGCGATCGAAACGCACCATTTCCATTTGAGAAAAAAGGCTGTAAGTCATCCCCATGTCGTACAGCCCGTGTTTAAACAATACCACGGCAGACGCATGTGTCCCCTCTGGTTTTCAGCCCTTTAAAACCAATGCAAAAATGTATCGACTATACTTCTAACGGCAACAACCAAACTCTGGAGATCAACGTGAACTCAAACAATATTGCCGTAATCATCCCCTGCTACAACGAAGCGTTAACCATTGCAAAGGTAGTAGACGATTATCACCGCGAGCTGCCCGAAGCCACTGTCTATGTATATGACAACAACTCTAGCGACGGCACCGCCCAAATTGCACGCGAGCATGGGGCAACCGTTAAATTCGAACCCCGTCAGGGCAAGGGCAACGTTTGCCGTCAAATGTTCCGTGATATCGAGGCTGATTGTTATCTCATGGTCGATGGAGACGACACCTATCCGGCTGAGTCAGCGCGCGCACTGTGCGACCCCATCCTTGCCGGCGAAGCGGATATGACCGTAGGCGATAGACTTTCCAACGGTACATACGCCGAAGAGAACAAGCGAGCCTTCCACGGCTTTGGCAATAACCTGGTTCGCAGCATGATTAAATGGATCTACGGCTACAGCTTTGACGACGTCATGACTGGCTACCGCGCCATGAGCAAGCCCTTCGTCAAGACGTTCCCGGTACTCTCTGAAGGCTTCCAAATCGAGACGGAGCTATCCATTCACGCCGTAGACCATCGCTGGCGCATTAAAGATGTACCAATCGAGTATCGAGACCGTCCAGCCGGTTCGGAGTCCAAGCTCAATACCGTAAGCGACGGCATTCGAGTGATTGCCATGATTGGCACCCTCTTTAAGGACTACCGCCCGCTTAAGTTCTTCTCACTTGTTGCGCTCGTCTTTGCGGCGATCGGCCTCGCATTGGGAATCCCCATCGTTACGGAGTACTTTGCCACCGGTCTCGTACCGCGCTTCCCCACGGCTATGCTCGCCGCGGCGTTCATGTTCCTGTGCGGGCTTTCGCTCGCTACGGGCTTTATCCTGGACTCCGTAGCCAAGGTGGAGCGTAAGCAGTGGGAGTTGAAGGTGTACAAGGAAATAAAGAACCACGATTAAGTTAAAGCATATTTGAGATGGACGGCCCAAAAGGTGCATAGAACCATGCTCTGCGAGAAGTCATGCGCTCACGAGCGAACCCGGCTTTTATAAAAATGGCCGGGTACATGGCCCGGCCAGCTGTTTCTCTGGTGCTCCATGGCGGATTCGAACCGTCGACCTTGGGATTAGAAGTCCCCTGCTCTATCCAACTGAGCTAATGGAGCATAAAAGCCGCACGTCCAAGCGGGTACAAGTTCACACGGCTAATAAATTATAACCTACTTGAACTGGTCGTGGTACGCCTTGCAAACCTCATCCACGGGGCCATCCATGCGTAGATCGCCTTTCTCGATCCATACGGCACGCTGACAAATACGCTCAACCTGCTCCATGGAGTGAGAAACAAATAAGACCGTGACGTCGCCGCTCTCGATAAAGTGCTGAATACGACGCTCGCACTTCTGCTGGAAAAAGACATCGCCAACAGAAAGAGTCTCATCGACGATGAGGATATCGGGCTCGGTAATCGTGGCGATAGCAAAGGCGATACGCGCGACCATACCCGAAGAGAAGTTCTTCAGCGGCATGTCAACGAAGTCTTTAAGCTCAGCGAACTCAATGATATCGTCAAAGCTAGCGTCGATAAACTCCTTGGTATAGCCAAGTAGTGCACCGTTCAGATAGATGTTCTCACGCGCAGTAAGCTCCGGATCAAAGCCGGCGCCGAGCTCAATCAGCGGCGCGATATTGCCGTGGACCTTAACCTCACCTTCGCTGGGTTCCAAAACGCCAGCGATAATCTTGAGCATCGTAGACTTACCGGAACCGTTAGTACCAACAAGGCCAACAACCTCGCCGCGATGCACATCAAACGAAATGTGCTTAAGCGCACGGAATTCCTCAAAGAACAGCTCGTGCTTGGCGAGCTTAATAAAGTATTCCTTGAGGTTTGTAAGCGACTCAGACGCCATGTTAAAGATCATGGTGACGTCTTTAACCTCGACAGCAAGGGGCTGCTTGCTGTAATCAATAGCAGATTCAGTCATGAACAGCACTCCTTAGATGTAGAGAATAAACTTGTGCTCGGTCTTGTGGAACACGGTATAGCCAGCAGCAAGGGCGATAACAGCCCAAGCAACACACAGGCCAAGCGTAAGCGCAGAGGGTACGGTGTTGAACAGGAAAATATCACGCATAAACTGCAGATAGTTGTACATGGGATTCACCACAACAAGCACCTGAATCCAATGAGCCATTTGACCAATGAAGTCAGTCGTCCAGAAAATCGGCGTCAGATACATCCAGGCAGTAATGACAACACTCCACAGATGCATGACATCGCGGAAGAAGACTGCCAACGCCGAAAGCATCAGACCCAAGCCCATGCAGAAGCACATGAGCAAAAGGAGGCAAACCGGCAACAGGATTAAATGCCAAGTAGGAACCACATGGAACCAAAGCATAACCAAGGCAACAGCAACCAAAGAGAAGGCGAAGTTAACGAGCGAGAACAGCACCTTCTGCACCGGGAATACCCAGCGATGCACCTTGACCTTCTTTAGCAGTGAGGAAGCCCAAATGATGGACATAAGCGCTTGGTTCGTAGACTCGGACATGACGGAAAACGTCACGTTACCGACGATCAAATAAAGTGGATACATCTCAGGCGTGATGGAGCCATTACGACCTTGGGCAAAGATAGTCGAAAACACGATCGACATGACAATCATCATCAACAAAGGATTAAGCACGGACCAAGCTACGCCCAAAACGCTGCGACGATACTTAATCTTAAAATCCTTGGTAACCAACTGCCTGAGGATAAATTTATCCTTCTCATAATCATTTTTAGCGTGAGAGGCCGGTTTAGCCACCGCTTTTTGACTCTCTACGTTGTCAGCCACAAACCAACTCCTTATCTCGTAAAACACAACTGTGGAAAGTATAGCCCTCCCTCGTGTCGGTAAAACCAGCCTATGCAAAACTGGAAAAGTACCCATATCAGCTATGGCCAATCAACGAATTTGCTACGAGGCAAGAAAAGAACTGAGCTATTTCTGCTGTGTTTGTACTCCCAACCTATCCATGGCCCCAGTGCCCTGCCACGAGATTATCATGGTCAAGTTAAGACATGTACCCTGTAAGGAGAACGACATGCCGCGTTTTTCCATCTGCGTTTCATCATATAAAGATGAAAAATATCTGCCCGCTTGCATCGACAGCGTCCTGGCTCAATCGTTTACCGATTTTGAGCTCATCGTAGTTGACGACGGAAGTCCCGACTCCACCGCCTCGATACTTGAGCAATACGCTCAAAAGGACAGCCGTGTCATACCGCTCATCCAAGATACGAACCGCGGGCTTCACATCGGGCGAAAAATTGCCGTTGCAAAAAGCACCGGCGACTACATCATTCTCCTGGATTCAGATGACGAGCTCGGCGACGACTGCCTTGCCAAGTTCGACTCTTATCTCAACGCCACCCCCTGTGATGTCCTTCACTTTGGCATCGATGTCATTAATGCTGGCGTAAGCGATAACGAGGCTTCCAACTTCCAGAACTACATCAATGCACCCGTTGATCCCCTGTTCAATAAAGACATATTTGAAGCCGTCTTCAGTGCACGCAAGGGTTATCTTCAGGACTGGCGTATCACTCAGCGAGTCTATGCGGGAGGCTTCTTCCGCAGAATGTTTGCGGCGATGACCAACGACAGGCTTGAGCGAGCTGAGGACGCATACGAGTCTTTTGTCACACTCGCGAACGCGCGCTCGCAATACACCGCCAACGACATTGTCGGTGTACGCTATTACCTTGGTCGAGGCGTCAATTCCGACTCCTCACTCTCGGTATCGGCCTTCTTCAAAAGCGCTTCCGATTTTCAAGCTAACGTCGATCACATGAGAACATTTGCAGTCGCTTTCGATGCCTTCGACATAAAGAAGACCTGCTCGGAAGCCGCTGTAAAAATGTACGAGTTGCTTTTCAACGATTGGCTTGTTCGCGTACCAGAAGATCAAAAACTCGATGCTGCCGACGAAGCGGCAAAGGTAATGGGCAAAATGCCCGTTGCCGAAGAGCTCATGCGTCTTTCTCGCGACAGAGCGTATGGCCTTCTACAGACAAATAACACCCCCGCAAATGACATGGCCCTCGATTGGTACGAACATGCAAAGAAGCTTGCATCAACTGGCGCTGCAACTTCTCCACGTTTTATGGCGTTCTACACAGCCGCTCGCGACCACGTAAACGATCTGGTTAACATGGCAAAGCGCAAAAGCTATGAAAACCGAAACATTCGTATCTTTGTCTCAGCCCACAAACCTGTCGAGCTATTTGACAGTTCAATACTCCAGCCAGTGCAAGTTGGCTGCAGCCTTCGTAATGAAAGGTTCCCTTGGGCATTCCACGACGATAAGGGCAATAACATTTCGGGCCTCAATCCAATGTACTGCGAACTAACAACCCAGTATTGGGCTTGGAAAAACACCTCGAGCGAGTATGTCGGTTTTTGCCATTACCGTCGCTATTTTGATTTCTCGGGCACGCGCCACGATGAGAACATCTACGGCGAGATCATGGACGATTTCATCGATGCGGCATCTCAAAAGAAATACGCATTGGACGACAAGAGTATCGAGAAGTTTGTGACTCAGTACGACGTCATCACTACCGAACGCAAGGACATTCGCACCTATGCTGGACGAAATGCCACTCTGCGCTCTCAATACGATGCCGCAGATAAACTATTCGTTAAAGACCTGGACAAGATCGTTTCCATCCTCAAAAAGCAGCATCCGGAATATGGGCAGGACGCCGACAAGTTCCTCAGTGGCCACATGGGGCGCTTCTGCAACATGTTTATCATGAAGCGTGAGATTTTTAACGATTACTGCGCATGGCTCTTCCCCCTGCTAGAAGAGTTCGTTTCCATAACCGATATGTCTCGTTATTCAAAAGAAGGCGTACGTACACCCGGGCATCTTGCCGAGAGGCTACTTAATATCTACCTCATTCATCATGAACGCATAGGAGCAGGCTGGAAGATGGCCGAGCTGCAGTGTGTTCACTTTAGAAGACCGGATCGCCGCGCGTCGTTTACGGCTCCTTACGGAAAAGCAAACAGCAAGCAGATTATCCCGGTCGTTTTCGCCGCAGACAATAACTATGTCCCCATGCTTACCACCACGGTTTATTCCACGCTACTCAACGCCTCCAAAGAGTACTTCTACGATGTGGTTGTTCTCCATAGGGATATTGCTGGAGATAATCAATCGACCATGCAGCGCTTCTTTGGACAGTTTGACAACATGTCGTTGCGTTTTTGTGATGTAAGCGAATACGTGCTTCGCCATGATTTGAGCACCAACAACCCTCATATCAGCGTTGAAACGTATTACCGTTTCTTGATTCAAGAGATTTTGCCTGACTACGACAAGGTTCTATACCTTGATAGCGACCTGATTGTCCAGGGTGATATTTCTGAACTCTATGGCGTGGACTTGGGCAATAACCTCCTCGCCGCTGCCCACGATATCGATTTTTTGGGCAACCTTAACATGAAAAACGGCAAGCGGCTTACCTACGCCAAAAAGGTCTTGGGCATGAGAAACCCCTACAATTACTTTCAGGCAGGCGTTCTTGTACTCAATACCGCTGAGATGCGCGAGCTCTATTCAATTGAGACGTGGCTCGATTACGCTTCCGATGATCGCTTTATCTACAACGATCAAGATGTTCTGAACGCGCACTGCGAAGGCCGTGTAACTTGGCTCGACTACGACTGGAACGTCATGATCGACTGCAATAATCGCATTGCAAACGTCTTCTCTTTTGCACCTGCTTCTGCATTTGACGCCTTCAACGATTCACGCAATCACGAAAAAATAATTCACTATGCAGGATTCGAAAAGCCTTGGAAGTTCTCCTCGTGTGACCGAAGCGCTGCCTATTGGGCTTATGCGCGCCAGACTCCCTTTTATGAATCCCTTATGAGCATGTTGGCGGGACCGGGGAGAACGGCTTCCTCCTCCCCTCTCAAAATACACGAACATGCGATATCACCCGATAATCCGCTTCGCAAATTCATCGATCCCATCGCACCGGTCGGTAGCGCGCGGCGAGAGATGATGAAATCAGCAGTGAGGGCACTTAGGAAAAAGAAGTAGGCCATCGAAATCTAGCAAGCGACAATAAGGCTGCACATTAATGGACCCTGCTCCTTCCAAAATCCAACCGGAAGGAACAGGGTCCATCTCCTGTTCTATTTTCACACCCAGCCTCAAGATCAGCGGCGGTACGTTTTATGAACGCCAACTGAACCAAATAACGCTGTGCTTACAGCCTTAGACTTTTGCAGTTCGCTTTATTTGACAGAACTTCTTAAGGAACTCCAGCACAAATGCAAACAAAAGAGAGAGTACAAAGACTACGAACGGGCGAATAACCGCATCCCAAAAAATATTATGCAGAACATAGACATCCAAAGCCCAAATAAACACCATATGTATGGCGTAGACATCAAAACTAAGGGAAGACAGTTTAGAAAATACAGTCATGAACGGATGCTTATCAGATTGGAAAAGCGGCTCTAAAGATCTGAACAACATGAAAAGTGAGACTGAGTACACCAAAACCGGAAGGTTTAGGTAATTGTTGTAAAAATTATCGTAATCCGAATACGCCCCGGACAGCACCGTGTGCGGTACGTTGGTCTTAATTGTCATAAGTGCCATAAAAACAACGGAGCAAATCGCGACGATCAGCAAAGCGGGACGCATTCTATCGGCACAGTCTTCAAAAGGGGAATACGTAACGATGTAGTAGCCAATTAAGTAGTACATTATCGCACCCGTCAAATAGGGTACGGCAAACACTGAGAATAGATCATGGTTTGATACAAAACGATTTGCAAAAGGAATTACTGCAGTAGAGACAACGCAGAGGCAAATTGCATACTCCAGCAAACGCTTATTCGACGCAAAACAAGCCAATAGCGGAGTAATCAAATACAGAATCAAAATCGAATACATAAACCAATAAACATCGCAAATTTGATTGGTTAGAAACAGATTAATGAACTCAAAAAGGGAGAAAGATCTCGATGGAAGACCAAGTTGGGCCGGAACAAAGCAGCTAAGGACATAAATAAAAAAACTAAAGCTGACGAGCGTCATCAGAACACGCTTGAGCCTCTTTTGGAAAAAGACTTTGGTAGAGTACCGAGAACGGTATCCAACAAGATTTGCTCCGCTGATCATAAAGAAGACCGGCACGGCAAACATAAATAATGACTGCAGTACAACTGAAACAAACCACTGCATGTTGCCTTGATTAACGTATACGACAGTCGTGCAGTGGAGGACAACAACGGCAAAACAAGAAAGAACATTGAGAACGTCCATATAGTGGCGGCGTATTGTCATTAGAGAACCTTAAACTCGTTATTTAATCAGATACAGTCTCATTGACCCCGACGATAGTATCGGTTCAAAACCAGGAGTCTCATCGTTTATTTCAGTAATCCCCTTCCAGTCTTTTTTCTTGTATTGAAGATCGCGAGAATAGCGTACATGCTTGTCCTCCGCCGTATAGTCGCTACGATCAAGCAAGAGAACATACTTTGCTCCAATGTTCGCGACAGCATCTTTGACTGTAGAATCAGTTGAGATATTACAAAGACATTTGCGAATAGCGTGACTGTCCTCAGATTCTACCGAACCGAGCTTGGCATGATAGTACAGATTAAGATCGTCGACAGACCAAGCAAATGAGCTGCCATCAACAGGAAGATTAATTATGAGGCTGCCTTTTGGAACCTCTTCCTTGACTTGTTGAATAAAATCCCGTTCGGCAGCAGTGTAGGCTTGGACACGGTAGCGCGAATAGCCATTATATAGATCGTAAGAATTAAGCGTGAAAGCATTGGTCAAATCACCTCTAGAATGATCTTCCCACGCGTACGCATAATTGAATGGATAGCAATTAAGGAAAAAGAACAGTAGGGATATCAGCGCTGCAGATAGATTGAAGCCAAAGTTTCCTGGAAAAAACTTTGGATGCCTAATGGCACTGTATATAACTAGGGCAACACAGTGCAAACCAAAATACAGAAGCGGTACAAGCGAGATCACAACCATAGCGGCAACTCGCTCGGGATCCGTGTACCAAAAACCTGAAAAAAAAGAACGGGCCTCAGGTGAAAACGCCCCGGCGCCGATATATATCAGCAATATGATGGCGATACTGAAGAAAATCCATCGTTGTTCTTTTTCACGGATAACAACATAGATGGAACCTATTACAAATAGTGGAAATAGGATGACCTGAGGAATCCCAAAGAAGAAAGAGCCACTAACGATTGACTGAAGAATACACTCAAGCGACATGCCCCATTCCCAGGTGAAAGAAACGATTCCCCGCATAAACGGTAGATTATAGACAATCACCCATAATAGTGCGCAGAGAATGCAAAAGATCACCTGAGCGCATCTAGTTCTAAGAATCGAACTATTTGAGGAGGTTTTCTCACACCTAGACATAATCCCAAGCGGAATGATCCTCAGCAAAATAAATGGTGCAATCAAAAGGCAGGTGAAGATGGCAGCATTTGGATGAACACCAGCTACGCCAACAAGCGCCAAGACAAAAGAGTAGAACCTTGCCCCGCAAAAGCAAAAACGCTCACCAAAAGAGAGGGAGCGAACTAAGAAGGTAACAGCAGCGGGCACCAAACAAAATGCGGCAATATTCGGAAACGGGCCGTGAACGGCAAGCATGCGCATAGGAAATGCAACAGAGGCAAAAGAAGAGATCGCAACGATAAAGGGAGACACTTTGGTGTTCCTACAGATGGAATCTAAAAATGCCAAGATACCTAACGGATATGCAAACGCTATAAAACAAAAAATAGAAGCATTTTCCGCCACAGACGTTTGAACCCCCGTAAGGGAAACAAGCAGAGCTGCAGGTACATGCCAGACAATCGGATAATACGACCCGCTGCCCAAGAAAGCAGAAGGAGAGACAGCCGGATCGTAAAACGTCACACGTATTGTTGAGAAATTGCCCGAATCAGCGATCGATTTAATCCAGGCGAGATGCGATAGGTTGTCATCGTACTGAATGAAGGAAGAAAACCCGTCGATATTACTCAAAAACAATGCGGCAACGAGAGTAGCGCCAGCAGCTGCGCATATCCCCACCGCCGGCCATGTCAGTCGACTGACATTAGAAAAACCATCGTCTGATAGACGCGACCTTGAGTTAATCGAACGAATCGGAAGGGCAAGAAAAACGGTAAAACAAATCGTCAGCAAGACAAAAAATGCCGCCCCAGTAAGGCCCAAACCCGTTCCGATAACGCCTGCAACTAGAAAAAAGAATGCCGACAGTGCCGGAGCAAAGCAGACGAATTGAGGGTTAACCTTTTTGAAGCCAAGGCGTAAAAACAGGGTTCCGGGGAAAAACAAAATGAACACGATGATCAAAACAGAAGTAGTAAACATCCGCATTAATAACCTCTCGTTAAAAGTGCCGCTGGTTAATCGAATGCTAAAGAGCAGCGTACCGGCAAATGAAGCAACCGAATTGAAAACAGTCTAAAGCCTCCCATTGCTTACGGATTTCATCCACTCCACAATCAAGGTAACAAAAAAGAGCGCTTATTGTATTGGAAACCTCATAATTGAGTTCAAAAGGCTAAGTCTTAGCTTCTTAGCGCAACTTCCTGAATAAGTCCCCTACTTAATGAATATCAACACCCAAGTAAAGCTCTCCACAATCTTGATGACGATTGCTGTAGTCAATTCCCGGCAATCACTCGAAGCGCTGCTTAACGAACCTCAACAAACGTAGATACATTCGCAATAATTGCATCCCTCACCCATAATGAACGTTTTCCACTTCCGTTAATCAGCAATGACCCTGTAGCGCGTTCGCAAAGACACCAAACGACGGTCATCGTGGCGAACCAAACCATCATTTTGCAGACGACCTAGCACGATGCCGGGATCACGGTTTATTTCATTGGCAAAAGAAATAACGGCCGACAAACTAAAACCCCACGATCAACAAAGTCGGAGTATTTTACCGGATCAATAAGCGCATCGGCTGCAAAGCGATCGGCACGCTCCTCCTTCTCTCCAGAATCTTGATCAAAAGAAATGCCAAGATCGTCATTGAGAATATGACCAGCCTCATGAAAGAGCGTGAACCAAAAAGAATCAGCGTATAGCCTACGATCATTCACCATAAGCATAATTTTAGAGCCTATCTTTTTAGTGGCCCCATTTGTCTTAGATCCAGACAAATTTGGAAGTACAACAAGGACCACGCTAGAATCAAGAAATGCTTGACAAATTAGGGGATAAAAACTGCCATGATTCGTCGACTGTTTCAAAGCGCCATTGACCGCAAGTTCGAATTTTGATTTGTCAAACGGAGGGGCATCGACTTTCCGGGCCAAATTAATAGCAATCTGGGTCATCGCATTCGCCTTGACAACGGTCCTCTTGTCAACGTTTTCCATCGAGCTTCTAAAACTAATCGAAAGGTCTGATTTTGTTAGAACCGTAAGCGAGGCGACACCCAAGAATGAACGAACTGCTGCAACCTGTTCGGACAATCTTCTCGGGAGATCCGGTAACCCAAAGTTATTTCTGAAATAACTGTAACCGATATCCTTTAACAATCCTAGACCAAAGGAAGACCAAGATTTCCACAGTAGCCCCTCGAATCACTTCTCAGTTAACATAAACAGAATCTCCCCTATGTCGTTCCGGATTTGGTTGTAGTTACTTTGTGCCTACACCTCGGCGTGAACACGATGTGACACCTGCTCATCCACCTTGTGCGAGAGAAGCTGCAAGCCTTCTGGGCCACAGTGGCCACCCCTTCGACTCGAATACCGACGGGCTGAACAATCGTCAATATCGGTCGGAAGGGTGGCTTTCTAAAGCCGTTAGGCCCCATCCGTAAAGCGGGTGGCTCAAAGCTGGCCGCTGTATGCCCGGTAGACAAAAGCCACGAATTAGACATCTAAACATTTAACGGCTAATGCAATAAAGTGATATGAATCGTTCGAAAATGCACCCTTTCCCCGGATGACCAACAAATGCATTAATCCTTCAACTAAAAATAGTCCGTTGAAGATTCAACTCACTGTAAAAACAGACAGGCCATACAACACAACGGATCTAGAGCGCCTTAAGGTACTCCCCCAACTCTTCTTCCCAATCAGGCATATGGAATCCAGCTGCCTCAAGCTTGGACAGGTCAAGCACGGAATGGACCGGGCGCGGGGCGACGGGGCCCTCGGCGACGGCGTAGTAGTCGTCGGTCGAAACCGGCACGACCCTGTCGCCGTTGCCGTTGGCGGCCTCGAAGACGGCGCAGGCGATGTCGGCCCAGGACTTGACGGCGCCGGAGCCGGTGCAGTTATAGGTGCCGTAGGGGGAGTGTGAGCCCAGCACATGAAAGATGGCCTCGGCCATGTCGCGCGTGAAGGTCAGGCGTCCCAGCTGGTCGTCGACCACGGTGACCTGCTCGAGCCCGTCCACGGGGTCGGCGACGCGGTCGGACAGGCACTTCATGGTCTTGACGAAGTTGTGGCCCTCGCCGATGACCCAGCTGGAGCGCATGATGTAGTGGCGCGGGCAGCCGGCCACTGCGATGTCGCCGGCGGCCTTGGTCTGGCCGTAGACGGAAAGCGGGCTGAACGGCTCGTCCTCCGTGTGGACCTCGGCGGTGCCGTCGAAGACGTAGTCGGAGGAAACGTGGACGAGGGTGATCCCGTGCTCGGCGCAGATGCGGGCGAGCAGCGCCGGCCCCGTCGCGTTCGCCTTCCAGGCGGTCACGCGGCCCTCGGGGGTCTCGGCCCTGTCGACCGCCGTGTAGGCGCCGCAGTTGATCACGGTGCCGTAGAGCGACCAGTCGTACTGTGAATAGGCGTCCGGGTCGGACATATCGAAGGTGTCGATGTCGCAGAAGTCGAAGTCCTTGGCGAAGCCGCGCTCCTCGGCCAGCGCGCGGACCGCACGGCCCAGCTGGCCGTTGCAGCCGGTAACGAGGGTACGCCTGGGCGCCATGGGGACGACGTCGGCGAGCATCGGGTGGTTGAGGTCGGCCTCGGATACGGTGGCCTGATCCAGCGGGATGGGCCACTCGATGGCGAGCTCAGGGTCGGCGAGGTTCACGAAGGTGTAGGTCTTCTTGAGCTCCAGCGACCAGTGGGCGTCCACCAGGTAGGTGTAGGCGGTACCGTCCTCCAGGGCCTGGAAGCTGTTGCCCACGCCGCGCGGGACATAGATGGCCTTGCTCGAGTTCAGGGTGCAGGTGAATACCTTGCCGTAGGTGGCGCTGCCCTCGCGCAGATCCACCCAGGCGCCGAAGACGCTGCCGCGGGCCACGGAGATGAACTTGTCCCAGGGCTCGGCGTGGATGCCGCGGGTGACGCCCCGGCTGTCGTTGTAGGAGATGTTGTTCTGGACGACGCGGAGGTCCGGGATGCCCAGGGCAGTCATCTTGGCGCGCTGCCAGTTCTCCTTGAACCAGCCGCGCGAGTCGCCGTGGACGGCCAGGTCGACGACCTTCAGGCCCTCGATGCCGGTCTCCGCCACGGAGAGGTCCTTCTCGAATGCGATGTCTGCCATGTGGGAAAAGCTCCTATCGAAGAGGTTGGGGGGCCGGGGCGCCCGTACGGGGACGCAGGATCATCGCCATGCCCTGTGGCCCCGCGCGGTGCCCCGCGGTGCGGTTCGCCGGGGTTCGGTCTACTGGCCCTGGGCCATATACCTGGCCTCGGTGGCCTCCTTGGCCGGACGCCACCAGGACTCGTTCTCCACGTACCAGTCGATGGTCTGCTTCAGGCCCTCGGCGAAGTCGGTGTGGGCCGGCCTCCAGCCGAGCTCGCGCTGGAGCTTGGTGGAGTCGATGGCGTAGCGGCGGTCGTGGCCGGGGCGGTCGGCGACCCAGTCGAAGTCCTCGGGGTCGCGGCCCATGGCCGTAAGTATCATGCGCAGGACCGTGATGTTGTTCTTCTCGCCATTAGCTCCGATGAGGTAGGTCTCCCCCATGCGGCCCTTTGTCAGGATGTCCCAGACGGCCGAGGAGTGGTCCTCGGTGTGGATCCAGTCGCGCACGTTCTCGCCCTTTCCGTAGAGCTTGGGGCGCACGCCGTCGATTATGTTGGTGATCTGCCTGGGGATGAACTTCTCCACGTGCTGGTAGGGGCCGTAGTTGTTGGAGCAGTTGGAGATCGTGGCGCGAAGCCCGTAGGTGCGGGTCCAGGCGCGCACGAGCATGTCGGAGGACGCCTTGGTGCTCGAGTACGGGCTGCTCGGGTGGTACGGAGACTCCTCGGTGAACTTGGCCGGGTCGTCGAGCGCCAGGTCGCCGTAGACCTCGTCGGTGGAGACGTGGTGGTAGCGGATGCCGTGCTTGCGGACGGCCTCCAGCAGGCGGAAGGTGCCCTCGACGTTGGTGCGCAGGAAGGGCTCCGGGTCGGCGATGGAGTTGTCGTTATGGCTCTCGGCGGCGTAGTGCACGATGGCGTCGTGGCCCGGGACGATCTTCTCGAGAAGCTCGGCATCGCAGATGTCGCCCACGACGAGCTCCACGCGGTCGGAGGGCAGCCCGGCGATGTTCTCGGGGTTGCCGGCGTAGGTCAGCTTATCCAGGACGGTGACGTGGACGCTCGGGTGGTTGTCCACCACGTAGTGGACGAAGTTGCTGCCGATGAAGCCGCAGCCGCCCGTGACGATGATGTTCCTGGGCTCGAAGAGCTCTTCAGACATATTCCTATCTCCCATTGGATCGGATTAGTACTCGCGCGGGCTGTTGACAATCTCGCCGGCGGCGACCTTCTTGAGGTGCTGGCCGTAGACCGACTTGCCGTAGGCCTTCGCGGCCTCGAGAAGTTGATCGGTTGTAATCCAGCCGTTCTCCCAGGCAATCTCCTCGGGAACCGAAACGGGCAGGTCTTGGCTATGCTCCACAGCACGGACGAACTCCGCAGCCTCGTGGAGGCTCTCCATGGTGCCGGTGTCGAGCCACGCGTAGCCGCGGCCGAGGGTGACGACGGACAGCGTCCCCTCCTCCAGGTACATCCGGTTGAGGTCGGTGATCTCAAGCTCGCCGCGGGCCGACGGCTCGACCTCGTGGGCCTTGGCGGCCACGTCGCCCGGGTAGAAGTACAGGCCGGTGACGGCGTAGGAGCTCTTGGGCTCGGCGGGCTTCTCCTCGATGGAGACGGCTCTGCCCTCGCGATCAAACTCCACGACACCGAAGCGCTCCGGGTCGTCGACGTGATAACCGAACACGGTGGCGCGGCCCGACTCTGCGTTCTGCACGGCGCGTGTCAGGTGGCGCGACAGGCCGTTGCCGTAGAAGATGTTGTCGCCGAGCACCAGGGCGCACGGCTCGCCGGCGATGAAGTCCTCGCCGATGGTAAAGGCCTGCGCCAGGCCGTCGGGGCTCGGCTGCTCGGCGTAGGACAGGTTCACGCCGTAGCGCGAGCCGTCCCCGAGCAGGCGCTCGAAGTTGGGGAGGTCCGTCGGCGTGGAGATGACCAGGATGTCACGGATGCCCGCCAGCATGAGGGTGGACAGCGAGTAGTAGATCATGGGCTTGTCGTAGACCGGCAAAAGCTGCTTGGAGGTCACGAGCGTGAGCGGGTACAGGCGCGTGCCGGACCCGCCGGCGAGGATGATGCCTTTCATGAATTAGCCTCTTTTCGCATGACGCTCGTCATTTTGATGGCGCTCAAGCTTTTCGATCGCCAACTGCTGGGTAAGCTCGCGAAGCTTCGTATCGAGCTGAGAAAGACGAACGCTCAACCTAAAGCAAACAATAAGCAAGATGAAGATGAAGAACAGAAACACGAAGTTCGAAGGCGACATGGTGCCAACGAGATTCGAAAGCCAGAAAAACACCTGTGGAAAAATACTGACAAGCAGCAAAAGCGCCGAAAAGCAAAACCAGAACAGAAAGTCCTCAAGACGCATTTTTGAATCGCGAATCTTGACGGTCATATAACCAAAGGTGAGCAGAGACGCGGCAAACAATGTAATGCGAAGCGGAAGCGTCATGCGGCATCGCCCTCCAGGCTTTTACGGAAGAACTGGATAAACAGAATAGACAGAGTCATGCGAAGCATGTACTTAACGGAAGATTTCCAGTTAAGATAGCTCTCCCCCGCCTCGCGCTCTGCCATAGTTACTGGAACTTCAACAACCTTGGCGTTGGCCGATCGAATGAGATACGAAACGGTATCGGGCTCAGGACCCATATTGAGACCGAGAGCAAGCAGCTTAATCATGCGCTTGTTAAAAGCACGCATGCCCGAGGTGGGATCATGGATGACTTGACCTGTCGTGACTTTAATAGCTCCTTGAATGATATTGCTGCCAAACATACGCAGCGAGCTGCCCTTGGGCTGATCGACGAATCGAGAACCAATCGCGATATCACATGTCTGGAGCGCTTGTTCCAAGTCATGGATATACTGAGGCAAGTGCTGACCGTCGGCATCAAACTGAATGGCGCAGTCGTACCCATGCCGATAGGCATATTTAATACCCGCCTGGAATGCACCAGCAAGACCTAGGTTGCAGGGCAGATCCAAAAACGGATAGCCATTGTCACGGCAAATTTGGGCAGTTCCATCAATGGAACCGTCATTAACGACCAGGTAGTCAACATCGGGAACGGTAGCGGTCAGCCTGCTGACCGTAGACCCGAGAGACTCCTCTTCGTTATAAGCAGGGATAATAATTAGTGTATTCACAATAATCTCTCATGATGTTTGGCCGACACTTGTAGTATCTAAACTAATTGCTGACCATACCTAAGCCAACGTAAATGCGGTAATTTCTCAAGGCTAAATAATCCCGATTAGTTGCTACCATTTAATATCAACCCCAAGCTTGTCAATCATAAAACGATAAATTGAAAGCGAGGGACGTAATAAATGAAGCTTATAAATGAGACGAGAAAAAGCGACCTTACGCATTGCCTTGTCGCTCATCGGAATCGCTGCTGTTCTCCACAATGGAAAACTATTATCAAGAAACTCACGATTCTCAAATTCAAGCTCCCTCAAATTAGCCGTTGGATCATACGCAAGCCTAAACATGAGAGAGATTCCCAGATGGAGAAGCGCTGCTAAATCCAGAAACTCTTCAAGGGATGGAGGGACGAGCTTCTTTCTATATAACTCTTTAATTTCTTTCATGCAGGCATATGTCGACTCAACTTTTTCCTTTCCGATAGTCGTCATAATGGAATCATTACGAATACCGTAGTAAATAAGCGCCTTGGGCACAAAACACACTCTATCAGCATCTGGATATACAAGAAGATGCATCATCATGTCGTCGAATATTTTAGGAGGATTATTAAAGTCAAACATCCCTTTTAATAGTGAAGCTTTGAATAACTTGTTCCACGGAGCTCCGTTGAGCTGCAATAGCTTCTTGGGGTCTTCAACGATTGAAAAACAAGAACGGATGTCAGACATCTCTTCCGTAAGTTGCTTGCCCGTTAAAGCGTCAACCCGATAAAAACCACAGACACTAATATCAGCAGAGTTATTCTTTGCGGCAGTATAAAGATCTTCGATCATTGTTGGCGCAGCATAGTCATCGCTATCCAGAAAACCGATGTACTCGCCCTTCGCAATAGAAATCGCATCCTGACGACCGCGCCATACACCCTCGTTTTCTTTGTCTATAACGACAATCTTTCCGGGAAAACGCGCCTCGTATTGACGTAGGATATCGATGCAATGATCAGGAGAACCGTCATTTATACAAATAATTTCAATGTCATCAAGCGTTTGACTCACCAAGGAATCTAAGCATCGAGGAAGATATTTCTCAACTTTGTAGCATGGAACAATGATACTAACTTTTTTCGTTTTTGAAGTTTCCACAGAAGCATGTCCTTAAATCAAAACTCAAGCAGGCAAATATATTCACTTTAATAGAATAGCTTAGCTGAAGCGCCAATACGATTTATGGCGTTATTTTCACGCAATTCCAAGCCATACAAAAGTATCTCAAAAAGGATGAAGGCGTTTTCTTTTTTGCCATTCGATGTCAAATTTGCGTTGATGCGATTATCGAATAGACTGTAAAGCATATAACACTCAATTAACGAATCTAATTACGAAACAATAGAGAGCCGCATTTCGAGCCGATATGGCTCATTCGAATATCAGATCATTGCCGACTCGAGTTTTTTCATGCGAAAAATTCAATTAAAGCAAGTTAAAGGGGCACATTAATAGAACCACGTCGATTTAACCGCACAGCAATTAATGTCAGTTCGCTATATGGTGCGCTTAAATAACGCCGTGTTAAATCAATAGCAATTAGCACTGACCTGTTAAATGACTTGAATCAATACGGTACGAAAGCAATAACCAGCCTTTAAATGAACCCTATATTAAAACTAATGATTTATTGAATATAAGTTAACAGCAGTCATTAAGTGTCACGTTTTTAAGGCTCGACTTAATACAAACCATCTAATTTAAAATAATAATTAGATGAGATATCTTGAATTTCTTACTTCATTTAATTTGAATCAAGTTATTACCCACGCAAATCAACCATAAGAAGGGCAAATGGACATTACACACGATCAACTATGTCAACTGAAACTCATCGAGCTTGAAATGCTCGATGAGTTTGTCCGCATTTGCGATGCAAACGGAATCGACTATTTTCTCTCGGGCGGAACCTGTTTGGGCGCCGCACGCCATAAGGGATTCATTCCGTGGGACGACGACATTGATGTTGGCATGCTCCGCGAAGACTACGACCGCTTTGCACAAGCTTGTAAAACCGAACTGAGCGATGGCTTTATATTCCAAGACATGAACACCGAGCCTAATTGCGGCCTTGTTTTTGGCAAGACCCGTAAAAAGGGAACGGTGTATTCAGAAACCTACTCTTCTCATATCGACATGTCGCAGGGTGTATGGATAGATATTTTCCCCTATGATCGAGTTTCGAACGATTCGACCGAACGCAGTAAACAATATCGTAAGGTTTCGTTCCTCAAGAACCTATATATCGTCAAATGCGGATATAAGTTTCCTCAAAATAAGGGCGGAATACAAAAAGCTGCCTATTATGTGGCAAAGGCGTTGTGTCTCTTCATTCCCCAACACTGGATTATCAGTAAAATTGACAAAGCAATGCGCACTTACGATCAAGACGACTCGTGCCACTATGCTATGCCATTTGGCGGAGCTTACAGCATTGAAGTTGAGACCGAGGAACTCGCAAGACTGCACGACCTTGCCCCCATTGAGTTTGAGAGCAAGAAATACAAAACGTTTGCCGACTGGGATGGTTATCTAACAAAGCATTACGGCAACTATATGCAGCTCCCGCCCAAAGAAAAGCGTCGAGCGGGAGTGCACTACGTAAAAGAACTAAAATTGTCACAGGATTAATAGACGTTTAGAAGCATCTTGCCTTTAAACATAATGTTTTCAAGCGGAAATGGTTGCGCAAAAGCTGGATTAAACATCATACCCAAGCGCTTCACAATGCTATGACGTCCATCAACGAAGCAAGATACGAGTTCTTTGTCCTCAGAACTCATGCTATCGGCATAGCCATCAAGCAAAAGCGAAGCTGCTTCAGTAAGACCATGCTCCGAGGGCGACAGAAGCGAACTAGCAATACTCTTTATACGCTTGCCGCTCAAACTGTTTAGCCCACGCTCGCCAACCTGATTTTGGCCCGAGATGCGGCGCTTAATGTAAGCATGCTCAAGATCGGGAACTTGAGCATTAAGCACTCTAGCGACTAAGTGAACCCAGCCATCGTGAATACGAGGCCAATCCCGCGGCACATAACGTTGAAGGACAGACGCAAAAGCCGAATTGAACACCATCGTGCATCCGGACGCCCAATTTACAGTCAGTAACAACCCTAAAGAGTTTGCATGCGAAGCAAAGGCGCCGTATTCTCTAGACCCGCCATTTAGATGCTCATCAACATTGCACACGTCACTGTAATACAGGCGAGGGCCCTCGCCAGCTGAACTAATTGCCTCAATTGCCTTTCCAAGCTTATTGGGCATCCAATAGTCGTCTTGATCTGAGAACGAAAAAAATTCGAAGGACATTGCATCAGCACCGTAAAGCATGTCCATAAAGTTTCGAGCGAGACCCTTGTTTTTCTCATTGACGCCAAATTGAACATTAGGCATATCTTGGGCATAACGGCTACAAATCGAAGGCGTACTATCGCTCGAACCATCATCCGATATCAAAAGCGTGACATTCACGCCTTCTTGAGCAAGGATGCTATCGATCTGTTCAGCGACATACTTCTCGCCGTTGTAAGTAGCCATCATCACAAGGACGGACGGCTTTCGCGCTATCTCGTTAGTCATGAACACTCCAGCAGTCAATCATGGCACGATACATATCAGAGAGCGAATCGTAAGGCTTCCAGCCTAATGCCTTGAGCTTGGACGAGTCGAGCATAAGGTCAGAAGCCTTCCTAAACGTTGCCTCACGCTCAGGATCAAACTCCCTGCGGACCTGTGCGCCTTCAGCGCCAAACTGGTCCAAAACCAACTGCGCCATTTCCCTGATGCTGCAATACGCATCCTCGTTAACTGCGTTATAAGCCTCGCCAGGTTTACCCTTAACTAGCGCAATTAGGATAGCGCGCACGGAATCGTCGACCGAAAGGTAACCATTGCGCTTAAGCCCGTCGCTCAACAGAACGATATCCTTGCCTTCGATAGCATGACGGCCGAAGTCGGCAAACACTCGCATGTCGTCGGGATGGACACCCTCGCCAAACGTCTGAGCCAAACGCATAACAACCGAAGGGACACCGTGCTCAGTGGCATACGAAGCACACAGGCATTCGACAAGACGCTTGGCCTCGGGATAGCTGTTGCGAACGACCATGGGGTCCAGTTTACCAAGGTTATCCTCAGTAGCCACACCTTCGACCTCGCCGTAAACCTCCATGGTAGAGAGGAACAGCACCTTCTTCGCATCTACAGAGCAAGCGTACCTCAGTACAGCCTCCCCACCATGAACAATCTGCATAATCGTCGTGGCGGGAGTCTCGAGGAAGCTCTTACTTGATGTTCCGCAGGCAGCATGGGCTACATAATCCACGTGCTCGGAACCAACAAGCTCATCGCCAAGCGACCACTCCAGAACAGAAACGTCACTTCGGTCGCCAAACAGAGCCTGCGCTTTTTTAGTATTTCGAACGGGCAGAACCACGTTGATGCCGGCATCAACGCGATCGTTTCTAGAGAGCAGAGTCCTCACGATCTGAGATCCTATGAGACCCGTTGATCCTGTCACCAAAACGGTCTTACCGTCCAACTCAGCCCAGGGAAGATCGACCTCAGCGGCAATCTTCGCAGCTCGATCAAACAAATACCCATCTACAGCGGCCATAGCTGCTCCATTTCCTTGTAGTCGACAAACCCCTTAAACGCAAAGAAATCGCGCTGCGTGGTCACCTTAATATTGTCCGCAGGTCCTTCAACCGTATGCGCCTTGTGTCCATAGTGCGCCATGAGCGAGATTGAATCGATGAAATCATGTCTGCCCTCTTTGCGTGCGCGGAGATGCTCGGCATAAATATCATTAAACTTAAAGCCCTGGGGAGCACGTGCAAGCTTACAGCGCGAGCGGTCGACGACGCGCTCTACCACGCCATTCTCCTCCTCGATAATCGTTTCGGGCGAAGGAGCAACCGTTGCGGTAGGACCATACTGGGAAACAGATTCGATACAGGCAGTGACAGTCTGCTCGTCAATTAGCGGTCGAACGCCATCATGGATCAAAACAATGGAATCCTCATCCGTTACGCCAAGTCGTTTAAGCTCAGAAAGACCATTAAAGATGGAATCCTGACCCGTCTCGCCACCTGGAACAATCGAAAGTACTTTCTGGTAATGGGCTTTGTCAACGATCTCACGCATGTGCTCCATGCCAGACTCAACGCATACGATAACAATGCCATCTATCATGCTGTGCTGCTCAAAATGATCAACGGTATGCGCGATAATGGGCTTTCCGCCGAGTTCGAGAAATTGCTTGGGAACTCTAGCCCCACGCATCCTTGAGCCGACACCGCCAGCAAAAATGACGACAAAAATTGATTGAGCGTTATTCTCTGAAAAGCAATTCATGTTTTTCCCAAATAGACATTAGTCGTTTAAGGTTCAAGCAAAGACGGTGAAAATACTATCGCCACGCTTTATTTCTATTAACATAATCTCACAACCTAGCAAGAGAAAGCGAATTGAATTGTTTTACATAATTGCGCCCGCAAATGTCACAACCGGCGGCCCGGAACTGCTCCATCAGCTTGTATACGAGCTTAATCAAATGGGCTTAGACGCTGTAATCGCCTACGACCGATGCTCTAAAAACAACATGGAGCCCTCCATACCTCAACAATACAAAAGATATGTAAGCGAATTTATTACCGCAGATTTAATCCCCGATACCAAAGACAGCTATGTCGTAATTCCAGAAACTCGACCCTTTTATGTAAAACAATTCAAAAACGCAACTACCATTTTTTGGTGGCTATCAGTAGACTTTTTCAAAATCCAGTGCGATCCAAAGTACAAATTTGAAAATCAGGGCATTCCACAAGCAATCAAAGCCCTTATGCTTCAAACAAAAAAGAGGGCATTTGCTTCGATAAAAAAAGCTCCTATTCATCTATACCAATCAGAATATGCGCGTCAGTATGCCATTTCCCACGGCATAGCACCATCTGCTCTTATAAAACTATCTGATTACGTGAACGATGACTATCGAACTGGAATCGATTATTTATCCTTCTCCAATCGAAGGCAAAACGTACTCTATAACCCCAAGAAGGGGCGCCGTTACACCGAACAGCTCATTAAATTAGCCCCAAACCTTCATTGGATTCCCCTGCAGGGCTACTCAAACCAGCAATTAGTATCCTTAATGAAGGAAAGCATGCTTTACATCGATTTCGGTTTCCATCCGGGGAAAGATCGTCTCCCCAGAGAAGCGGCTGCATGTGGAACGTGTGTCATAACTGGAAAACAAGGTGCAGCAGCGTTTGAAAACGACTATCCGATTCCCGAATGGGCAAGCATTAACCAAGCAGATGTCAGCCCCATTGAAGTCGTGCAAACCATCCAGTACGTACTTAATAACTACGAACAGCTCATCGAGGAATTTTCACCCTATAGATCGATGATTAAAGGTGAAAAAGAAGTCTTCAAAGCCGATTTACAAACCTTTGTTCATTCCATAAATGGATTAGAAAAGAATGCAGATGTCCAATAGTCCTTCCGCAAAAAAGCGGTCCATTGATACGCGATCCCTTTTATCAAATACAGCAATGGCATTCGCGTCGCAATTTGTAGCGATGCTTGCAAGCTGCATGACATCACTTATTGTTCCTAAACTTCTATCCGTAAGCAATTTCGGATATTGGCAGCTCTTCATATTCTACTCATCCTACGTGGGGTTTTTCGCACTGGGTGCAATCGATGGTGTCTACCTGATCAATGGCGGCAAGACTCGAGAATCGATTAACAAACGCAGCATCAATTCACAGTTTTGGATTTCTACCGGCTATGTAGCTTTATTCTCCTTTCTATTTGCTCTCACCGCATCGCGTTTTGTTAGCGAAGCAGCGCGTGTTGAAGTGCTCTATTTAACAGCACTGTATTCTGTGCTTAGCCAAATGTCGGCAGGCCTTGGTTACATTTTGCAGACAATAAATGAAACCAAATCATACTCAAAATCAGTAATTTTAGACAGAGGATCCTTTGCAGCCTTCTTGGTTATACTCATAGCACTGAAATGCACGTCATTTGAGCCTTATATAATCTTCTTTATCGTAAGTAAGCTAGTTTGCTTCATCTACTGCGCCAATCAATTGCGCGACTTTCTTGCTTCGGGCTTTTTACCTCTAGGACCGGCTATTCAAGAAACACTCGCAAGCATAAAAGTCGGCATAAAACTGATGTTTGCGGGAATTGCAAGTATGCTTATAACTGGAATAGCTCGCCAAGCTATTGATTCAAACTGGGGCATAAACGTATTTGCCAAAGTATCTATGGCGCTTTCATTAGTTAACTTCTTCAGCATGTTTGTGAACCAAGCATCGATGGTTCTCTTTCCAGCATTGCGCAGAGGAACAAAAGAAGAGCAGGTTGGCCTTTACATTAACCTCAGAGATTCACTCGAGCTTTTTATGCCCTACATATACCTTTGCTATTTCCCAGCTGTAATTATTCTCGGCAGTTGGCTGCCGCAATACATTGACAGCCTGACCTATTTTGCAGTACTGCTTCCCATCTGTGCATATGACGCAAAAATGAGTATTTGTGGCACAACTTACTTCAAAGTTCTGCGATTAGAAAGAAAGCTATTACTGATTAATTTGAGCACTGTCGCCATGAGCGCCATATTCACAATGATAAGCTTGGCATTTAATTCGCTCAATTGCATACTGTATTCCATGGTGCTTAGCATCGCGTTACGCGCAAATATTTCCGAGTTCATTTTAAACAAACGACAAGAAATCGCTCACAGCAGACTAGCTATTGGAGAAGCAGGCTTTACTCTTGTCTTTTTAATTGCCTGCGCCACGCTTGATATCAAGCTTGCATTTGCCATTATCCTTTTTGCGTTAACCATCCATACGATAGCAAACAAACGATTGATTAAAGATATTCTCAAGAAAACGTGCGGAGTATTTAGCGCTCAGTAACCGGAAAAATTCTTTCGAGACAAGCCAGCCTTCAAGACAAAAGATGCATCCGTTTCAAGGATATCGACACAAGTCGATATCCTTTTCGTTTAATTATATTTCGCGACAGCTTTATCGAATTAGGCAGAATGCATACCGCATTTATACAGGCATAACCATTTAAAACTGCTTTAAACGAATACAAAAACGAGGCACCTTTCATCACATGAAGAAGGAAAGACAATAATCCAGCTATTTGACAGCAATGACAATCCCTGAATTGCGTACTCTATCAAGAGGAAATGGATACGGGTGCAAAAGGCCCATCTCAAGATTCCACAACTGCACTAGATGGAATGACGTAATAGAACTGTTCGCTGACAGGCCAAACCCTGACGCTCCACCTTATGTAAAGGCATCTAACAGCAAAACGCTGCACCATCGAAGCAATATCGAGGATGGTGCAGCGCCATATCGAATCAAAAAAGGTTTTAAAACTGATATTCTCTTAGCAGCTTTTGATGCATATGAGCATAAAAAGAAATCGGATATAAGCCACCCTTTAGCATCGAAAACGTTCCTGCAGAATTCTCAGCAATAAAAACTCTATCCCAAACGAGAGGACTACAAAAATGGCCTAAGGACGCCTCTAATATTTCCACTGCTATAAACGCTGGAAATTCGAACTCTCGGTGGATATGCCTCGATAATCGTATCGTTTCCAAGATAAATCGCTGTATGACCCGGATAGCAAATCAAATCGACACGGCGCCCCTGAGAAAACGAGAGGTGCTTAAATCTTGGATCGCCCCACACGTTATTAGCATAAATAATCCCATCGAAATGGAGTACCCAAATAATCGTATGCACGACTAATAGCAGCTTCTATACAGTCGTTTCTCGTAGCATAAAGACTAATGCGCGAAGGGGGGGGGTTCTGTAGCCAAATATCCCCTGCCCCTGGTGAGGAATAGAAACTGATCGGTTGCTTACCTGATAAAAGTAAGCAGGGTTCTGAAATCCCTAATAATTAGTGTTAACCGACACAGAACCAGTATTGCTAACAGAAATCACGCCGCCCTGGAAGCGCTGGCGGGACCCGCCTCCATCGAGCTGCTCGGCCTCGGCCACGGGCCAGCCGAGGGCCCCGGCCTGGTAGCCGCGCCTCACGTACTCGGTGCGGATGGCGCCCGAGCGCACGGAGACGGCACGCGTGGTCTTGGTCCAGTGGATGGAGCCGCGCTCGAAGTCGGTCGCGTAGCCCCCGCCGTTCTGGTTGAAGCGCTTGGCGTTGGTGAGCGGGTAGCCGAGGCCCGAGACGCCGCCGAGGCGGTTCCAGAGGTCCTCCATCTCACCGTCCATCTCGAACGTTCCGTGCTCGGAGGTGATGATGGTGCCGCCCTGGAAGCGCTGGCGGGACCCGCCTCCATCGAGCTGCTCGGCCTCGGCCACGGGCCAGCCGAGGGCCCCGGCCTGGTAGCCGCGCCTCACGTACTCGGTGCGGAT
>NZ_JBQKDD010000012.1:0-54677 GCF_052122015.1 Collinsella sp. LCP19S3_A6 | reverse complement strand
CGACAGGGCCGTGTGGGAGGACCTCCACCACAGGGACCCGTACCCGTTCTGGCTGGATTAATGGATGGAAACGGATGTTCTATCGGGACACACATTTTGTCCTATAGGCCGGAGCTGACGCTGTTGCGATGCGTGGGTGGGCGCGCGCACTCAAAATCGGCAACAAAAAAGCCGCCCGAAGGCGGCTGTCTTGTGCAATGGAGCCAGCGACCGGGCTCGAACCGGTGACCCCCGCTTTACGAGAGCGGTGCTCTACCAACTGAGCTACGCTGGCGGCCATGTGGTGACGCAGCTGAGGCGTCAACGGCTGTCTATGATACGGGACATCGCAAATCCGCGCAAGTGTTCTGACAGCTTTTCTCACGTTAAATGCACCAATCATTCAAGCCGGGATGTGCCTGGTTGCCTACAACTAGGTAGAAAAACGCCCGTCGGCGGTGTGCCGGCGGGCGCTGCTGTGCGATATGTTGCGTTATGAGCTTAGTGCCTCATAAAGTGGTATTCGATCACATTGCTGTAGGGATGACCCGGGCCCACGATGCCCTGGGGGAACAGCGGGCGGTGCGGCGTGTCGGGGTACATCTCGGCCTCGAGGGCAAAGCCGGCGCCCCAGCCGTAGTTGGCATCGTCCTTGGCGTGCTCGTCGCCCAGCCAGTTGCCGGTGTAGAGCTGCACGCCCGGGGCGGTGGTGTAGTAGTCCAGCTCACGGCCGGTCCACATCTCCTCGACGTGCAGGGCACGGCGCAGATTGCGGCCGTACTGATAGCCGCCAATGCACAGGCAGTGATCGTAGCCGCGTGCCTGCTTAATCTGCGGATGGTCGGCCTCCATGCCAGGCGCGACGGGGCGTAACTCGCGAAAATCAAACGGTGTTCCCTCGACCGGAGCAATCTCGCCAGTAGGAATGTTCTGGTCGTCGATGGGCAGGTAGTGGGCAGCGTTGGCAACAAAGAAGTGCTCGCAGTCCATGCCGGCATTATGACCGGCAAGGTTAAAGTACGTGTGGTTGGTCATGGACACGTACGTGGCACGGTCGCTCTCGCAGCCATATTCGATACGGAAGCGGCCGGTGTGCGTCACGGTAAACACGGCCGTAAAGGTGCGGTTGCCGGGCAGGCCCAACTCGCCATCCTCAAGTGAGGTGGTCATGCGCACGGCGTTGTGGGCCTCGTCGAGCTCAACATCCCACACGCGCTTGTGCAGGCCGTGCTCAAGATCGCTGTGCAGGTTGTTGGCGCCCTCGTTGGCGGGCATATGCCAGTCCGTACCGTCGATGGTGATCGTTGCACCCGCGGTGCGGTTTGCCACGGGGCCGATGGTCGCGCCAAAGCAGGCGGGGTTGTCAAAGTAATCCTCGAGCTTATCGAAGCCCAGCACCACATCGCGCACGTTGCCGGGAATGTCGGGCACATCGATACCCAGCACGGTGGCGCCATAGTCCATAATGCGAACGCAGATCTCGGGCCCGTTGAGGGTGTAACGATGAACGGGGGTGCCGCACGGCGCGGTGCCGAAAAGCTCAGAAGTGATCATTTGGTTCCTAACATCGAGGTATTTCCGACAAACTGTAGCGCGAACAGGCGAGATTATCACTACACCCCACTAAAGCAGGGGGTATTTTTCTCAAAAAAGTGATGATTGGAGCTGTGCGGGCGTTCATTTTTGACGCGCACGAGTCTGATACAATTTGTTCGTTACTGTTTGAATGATATGCGCACAAAGAACGGCGAGGATTCATCGTGATTAAAGCGGAGCGACAGGATAAGGTTCGTCAGCTGCTCGAGGAGCAGGGCACGGTCTCGGTCAAGGAGATTTCGGATGCACTGGGCGTCTCGGATATGACGATCCGCCGTGATCTTGAGGAGCTTGCGAGCCTGGGCGAGATCGAGCGCGTGCACGGCGGCGCCCGCAGTGCGCAGGGTCGTCCCCACGCTATGTTGCGCCACGAGTACTCGCACAGCGAAAAGCGCACCAAGCATGCCGAGGAAAAGCTGCAGATTGCGCGCCGCGCCGTGGAGCTTATCGAGGAAGGTTCGACCATCTTTTTGGGCACGGGTACTACGGTGGAGCAGATGGCCTCGATGCTGCCGACGTGCCGCCTGCGCATTGTGACCAACTCGCTTTCGGTGTTTAACCTGCTCGAGGCGCGCGAAGACTGCGACCTGTGCCTCGTGGGCGGCATGTATCGTCGCCGCACCGCCGCTTTTGTGGGACCAACGGCCGAGGATACCCTGCGTGCGTTGGGTATCGACGCGGCGTTTATCGGTGCCAACGGCATTTTGGACGGCGACGTGTCCACATCTAACATGGAAGAGGGTCGTATCCAGCAGCTCGCCTTTAGCAAGGCCGACTCGCGCTATCTGATCGCCGACTCCAGCAAGATCGGCAAGCGCGACTTCTACACCTTCTGCCGCCTGGACAGCCTGGATGCCGTGGTGTGCGAGCCGGGTATTACCGCCGAGGATCGTGCCGCCATCGAGGAGCATACGCAGATCATCTGCTAGCTAGCGCTGCAGGATTGCTAGTAAGCGCTGTGTGAGGACTTTTGCCCCCCTGTCATTGTGGGGAATCGGCGCGTCAGCGCTATGCGATATAACGCGCAAATGGGGACTTCGCTATCAAATCGTCTCAACCTGTGACAGGTAGGGGTGAAGTCACCAACCAGATGTTACAGATTGAGATTATTGGCCCGGCCTATTCCGTTTGTCTCAATCTGTAACAGCTAGGACCTAAAAACTCGACTAGGTGTTACAGATCGAGATTTTGTCTATCCAGCCATCACCTTTGTCTTGATCTGTAACAGTTAGACGGTTAAAAGCGAGTTAGATGTTACAGATTGAGATATTTCTGCTCGGGCGTTCTGTTTGTCTTGATCTGTAACAGCTAGGGCCGAAATATTCGGCTAGATGTTACAAATCGAGATAAACGACCTGCTCGGGCCGAGCCAAAACAAAAGAGGCCGCATGCAATCCCGTGGAGGGACTCACATGCGGCCGTCAGGGGGTATGCGGCGGAAACTAGGCCATGAGCAGGCCGGTCTCCGCGACGTTCTTGTACCAGTACGCGCTCGCCTTGGGATAGCGGGCCTGGGTCTCAAAGTCGATGTAGAACAGGCCGTAGCGCTTGTTGTAGCCGTTGGTCCAGGAGAACTGGTCCTGCAGCGACCACACAAAGTAGCCGTCGACGTTCACGCCGCCGTCGATCGCCTTGAGGATCCACGCGAGATGCTGGCGCATGTAGTCGATACGAGGGGCGTCGTCGATAAAGCCATCCTCGAAGTCGTCCTTATAGCCCATGCCGTTCTCGGTGATGTAGATCTTCTTGTAGTTGGGGTAATCGTTCTTAATGCGCAGCAGCAGGTCGTACAGGCCCTCGGGATAGATAATCCAGTCCCAATCGGTGGTGGGTACGCCTTCGCGCACGCACGACTCGCCCACGCCCTTGAGGAACCAGCGCGAGGAGCCCTTGTCGCCGGTGCCATTGTGGTTGATGTCGTTTTCGCCCTCGGCAGCACGCAGGAACTGGCACTTGTAGGTGTTGACGCCCAGGCAATCGTTGTAGGGGAGCGCGGCGGTCAGCGCAGCGATGTCCTCGTCGCGGACGTCGAGCTCGCCGCCGGCGATATGGGCCAGCTTGGTCGCAGCCTCCATGGTGTCGGCTGCATAGTGGCCGCGGAAGGTGGCATCGAGTACCCAGCGGTTGTTGATGACGTCGGCCATGCGAGCTGCCTCGCAGTCGGCGGCGTTGTTGGGGTCGAGGGGATACTTGGGCTCTAGGTTCTGGACAATGCCGATCTCGCCCTCAAAGCCACCCTCATGGAAGGCGACGACGGCCTTGGCGTGGGCCACCATCATGTTGTGCATGAGCTGGAAGGCCTTGTCCAGGCGGTACTTCTCGCCGTGCGGCCAGTTGCCGACGATAAAGCTGCCCTCGGCGGTTGCGGGAATCTCGTTAAACGTGAACCAGTGCTTGACCTCGGTGAACTCGGCAAAGCAGAACTTGGCGTACTCGACAAAGGCGTCGATCGTCGTGCGCGTCAGGAAGCCTTCGCCGCCGTTCTGGTAAAAGGCCTCGGGCGTATCGAAGTGATCGAGCGTGACATAGGGGATAACGCCGGCTTTATTGCAGGTGGCAAAGAGCTCGTGATAGAAAGCGACGCCCTCGGGGTTAATCTCACCAGTGCCGTTGGGGAAGATGCGGCTCCAAGCGATGGAGACGCGGATACCGTTAATGCCAAAGCGCTGGCACAAGTCGATATCGACCGGATATTTGTTGTAGAAGTCGCTTGCAGGATCGGGGGAGAAGCGACCCTGGGCAGCTAGGAAATCGTCCCAGGGCACTTTGCCCTTGCCGTGCGTGCGGGTCTCGCCCTCAACCTGGTAAGCGGCGGTGGCGCCGCCAAACACAAAGCCGTCGGGGAACTGCATGGGGTTGGTCATGAGGCATCCTTTCTGCGGGATACGAATAGGGAGAGGTGCCCGAACTGGGGATCCGGGCACCAACAGAGGGAGGAACTAGTCGAGGTTCTCGCGGAGCCACTTGATGGCGCCAGCGGGGTCGCGAGTAAGGTCGATATATTCCTTACCGCGCGGGGCGAGCAGCTTAATGCCCAGGCGATCGGTGTCGGCCTTCATGTCGTTGTAGTAGCTACGAACCTGCGGGGCAAGCACGATAACGTCGTACTGATCCATGATGGCAGTGTGCTGACCATAGGCGCCCGCGGAGGAAGCGATGTTCTCTCCGGTCTGCGCGGCACCTTCCTTGATGGCGTTGGCAAGCATGGCAGAGGTGCCAGCGCCGGCGCACAGGACGAGGACCTTCAGGCCATCGACATCCTTCTTGGCGGATGCGTCGGCGGCGGGCTCGGGCTGATCGGCGACAGGCTTGCTGTCGGCGGCAGCGGCGGTCGGCTCGACGGCGGGCTCAGAGGTGCTGGCGGCGATGGTGGCAGCACCATCGGACTCGAGACCCAGCTCGGCGGCGCGCTCGGCCTCCTGGTCGCAGAGCAGCTTGTCGTATGCCTTCAAGAACGGCAGGTAGATGATGGCGTCCAGCAAGATGATGATCGCGACAAATACCAGGGCGATAAGCTGGAAGTTCGTGGTGATGAAAATGCCGATGGGGGCAGGGGTAGCCCAAGGCACCACGAAGGAGAAGCCGTTCATGCCCACGTTATCGATAAAGAACTTGGCAACACTTACGTTGACGCAGCCGGCAGCAACAAAGGGGATGAGCATGTAGGGGTTGAGGATCATGGGCGCGCCAAAGAGCAGCGGCTCGTTGACAGCAAAGGCGACCGGTACGATCGAGGCCTTACCGACGGCTTTGAGCTGCTTGGACTTCATAAAGAGAATCAGCAGAAGCGGCACGATGAACGTGGCGCCGGTGCCTCCGAACTCACCCACGAGCGACATGTTAAAGGTGAGGGAGTGGGCGGGGTGACCACCGGCCAGCAGAACCTGCAGGTTCTCGGCCTGGTTGGCAAGACGGATGGGGTCGATGCCCGGCTGGACAATCGAAGGACCGTGGACACCGATGAACCAGAAGAACGCGGTGGCTGCCTGGATAAGGATAAGGCCAGGATAGGTTTCTGCGGCGGTAAAGAGCGGGGAGAGCAGTTTGATAAGCAGCTCGGAGAACGGAACGCCCATGAGGTTGCGCACGACGACATCGATGATGCCGCAGATGATGACGGCGCCGCCAAAGGGGATGATGTCGCGGAAGTTCTGAGCGATGGCGCCCGGGACTTCCTTGGGCAGCTTAATGGTCAAATCGCGCGAGACGCAGAATTTATAGACCCACACGGTAATGAACGCGGCGATATAGGCCGAGAACAGACCGCGCGTGCCCATGCTGGTGCAGTCGAAGACCGAAAGTTCGGAGCCGTCGAGCTTGGTGGTGAACTGCGTAACGGCGAGCAGCAGCATGCTGCACTGGGCGGCCACCATGGTGGAGCCGTCGTTGAGCACCTTGCCGGCGGGCATGCGTCGGTTCATGGAGGCCGTGAAGTTCTTGGCGGTGGTGCCGGCAACCATGATGCCCATGACGCCCATGGTGAAGTTGTACAGCTTGTTGCACCAGTCGATGAGCGGTTGGGGCAACGTGATGCCGACCACGCCGGGAAGCGTGGCGATTAGCAAAAAGATCGAAGAGGTGAGGACGATGGGCATGCACCCAAGGAATCCGTCCTTAATGGCCTGGAGGTAGATGTTCCTCGAGATCTTCTCAAAGAACGGCTGATGCTTTTCGAGCATCTTTACGATGGCGTCCATAAAGCTCCTTTGTTACTTGATGCGCGATGCATGTGGATGGAACTGGTCGTCGATGGATGGTCAGGACTGCCCGGAAACCTTCCCGCTTAAGGAAGGCATTGCGAAATGACAACGTTGTCATTTCGTTAATGACAACGTAAGACATTTTTGGAAGAGCAACAAGGATTTACGGGTGAACGGTCGATATTGTCCGATAAACGGCTGATTTGTCAGTCGGGCAGGTAGTGTATGCTAGAACGCAAAAAACAAGCGATAGAGAACCGAGTGGAGAAGCAGTGGCAACGATGGACAAGAAAAACGTCTCGATGAACGATGTGGCGATTGCCGCGGGTGTTTCTCTCAAGACGGTGTCGCGCGTGATCAACGAGCCCGATAGCGTGCGCGAGTCGACGCGCGATAAGGTCCATTCCGCAATGGAGGTGCTCGGGTTTCGAACCAACTTTGCCGCGCGTTCACTCAAGTTGGGCCGTTACGGGTGCATCGGCGTCGTGCTGTTCCACTTGTCGGGCGGCGCCGTGGACATGATTGACGGAATCGCCGATGCCGCCGAAGAGCGAGGCTTTGCGCTCACGATGATCAAAAAGCGGGCGGGGGAGAAGATGACCCTTGCCGAAGCGGCGCGCAGGATGTCGCAGCTTCCCGTCGACGGCATGATCTTCAACCTGCGTCAAATGGTCGATGACTTTGATACCTTTGAGGCGCCGAAAGACCTCAAGACGGTGATTATCACGCCGATGGAACATCCTACCTGCTCTACCGTTAGTGACGATCAAGAGGACGGTGCGCGCATGGCGTGCGAGTACTTCTTAAATCGCGGGCACAAGAACGTGTATTTCGTTTCTGGTAAAAAAGAGTCGCTGTCGAGCCAGTGCCGTATGAAAGGTTGGCGTGCAGCACTCGAGACGCGTGGCATTGAGCCGCCCGAGCCTCTGCAAGGTGATTGGAATGCGGATAGTGGCTATGCCGCGGGCCTTGTGCTTGCCGATAAACCCGATTGCACGGCGGTCCTCGCTGCTAACGACTGCATGGCAAACGGCGTGATGATGGCTCTACGTGACAAAGGGCTCAGTGTGCCCGACGACGTGTCCGTGATCGGCTTCGACGATGAGCTCTACAAGACGATTCCCAACTCGATTCTGACGTCGGTGAAGTTTCGTCACCGCGAGCTGGGCATCCGTGCACTTAACGAGGTCGTCGCAGGCCTTGAGGCTCCGAGCTCCAGAAGCCGCACGCTTGTGTCGGGCGTGCTGATCGAGCGTTCCAGCGTGAAAGACCTGCGGGCGTAGACGTGCTCAGCTCGTTCATCTCAATCTGTAACAGGTAGGACCGAAATACTCGGCTAGATGTTACAGATCGAGATTGAGAGGATTGTCCTGTGCGTTTGTCTCGATCTGTAACAACCAGACGTCCAAAACCGGTTTTAGTGTTACAGATTTAGACAAACGGCCCCGTCTTCCCGGTTTGTCTTGATTTGTAACAGCTAGGGACCAAAAACTCGGCTAGATGTTACAGATCGAGACAAACGGCCCCCCAGCCGAACAAAAACAAAAGGCCGGGGGCGGCGCGCCGTGTGACGTGCCACCCCCGGCTGAGAAATGGGGACAGGTTATGTGAGCGGGGCAATTCCGCTGGTCGCCAGCCGCTAGTCCAGACGACGGGTCTGCGCCACGTGCTTGTACCAGTAGGCGCTTGCCTTGGGCGTGCGCTTCTGGGTTTCAAAGTCAACGTAGAAGAAGCCATAGCGCTTGTTGTAACCATTGGTCCAGGAGAACTGATCCTGCAGACTCCACAGGAAGTAGCCGCCCACGTTGACGCCCACCTCCATGGCCTTGAGCAGCCAGCGCAAGTGCTGCTCGATGTAGTCGATGCGCGGCTGGTCGTCCACAAAACCGTCCTTGTAGGGATCCTTGTAGCCCATGCCGTTTTCTGTAATGAAGATCTGCTTGTAGTTGGGGTAGCGCTGCTTAATGTAGACGAGCAGATCGAACAGGCCCTCGGGATAGATGATCCAGTCCCAGTCGGTGGTGGGGATGCCAGGCTTGTTCACGTGCTCGCCAATACCCTTAACGCGCCAGCGGCCGGTGCCCTTCTCGCCCGTACCGTTGTGGTGCAGGTCGTTCTCGCCGTCGTAAGCCTTCAAGAAGCGGCACTGGTAGTTGTTGACGCCCAGGTAGTCGTTGTAGAGCGCGGCCTCGCGCATAATCTCGAGGTCCTCGTCCAGGATCTCGATGGTGCCGCCCGAGACGGCAGCCAGACGGTTGGCGCACTCGAGGGTGTCGGGCGCGTAGTCGCCGCGGAAGGTGGCGTCGAGCAAGAACTGGTTCTGCAACACGTGCTCGTTGTTGGCGGCTTTGATGTCGGCGGGGTCGTTCTCGTTGAGCGGATACTTAAACTCCAACGACTGAATGACGCCGATTTTGCCCTTAAAACCGCCGTTGTGGAAGGCCAGTACGGCCTTGGCGTGGGCGAGCATCATGTTGTGCTCGCACTGGAAAGCCTCGGCCAGATGCGCCTTGACGCCGCCGGGGAAGGTGCCCTCGATGTAGGTGTTGGAGGCATCGGCCCAGATCTCGTTAAAGGTGAACCAGTAGGTCACCTGGTCGGCGTACTCCTTAAAGCAGAAGGTGGCAAAGTCCACAAAGGCATCGATGGTCTCGCGGTTGAGGAAGTCGCCCTTCTCAAAGAGGGCAAGCGGCGTGTCGAAGTGATGCAGCGTGACAAACGGCTCAACGTGGTGCTTGTGGCACTCGGCGAAGAGATCGTGGTAGAACTGCACGCCCTCGGGGTTGATCTCGCCGGTGCCGTTGGGGAAGATACGGCTCCAGGCAATGGAGAGGCGAATGCCGTTGATGCCGAACTCCTCGCACAGCTCCAGATCGACGGGGTACTGGTTGTAGAAGTCCGAAGCGGGATCGGGGGAAAAGCGCCCCTGGGCCTCCAGGAAGTCGTCCCAGGCAACCTTGCCTTTACCGTGGGTGCGGGTCTCGCCCTCTACCTGGTAGGCAGCAGTGGCGCCGCCAAAGACAAAGTCCTCGGGAAACTGCGCAGGCGGGTTGGTGACGCTAGCAGGGTTAACGGACATGATGATCCAATCGTCTAAAGCGAAGGGCCAGCCGGTCTTGGATGGTCGGCTGGCCCTGTGCGTTACTTACTTCGAGAGTTGCTCGCTTACGAAGGCGAGAGACTTATCGCCGTTCTGGGAAAGCTCAATGTACTGCTTACCGCGGCAGGCGACGCACTTGTTGCCCACGCGCTCGCAGTCCTTCTGCAGGTCGGCCAGGTAGCTTGCGGCTTGCGGGGCCAGGACGACCAGATCGAAGTCGGGGAGCATGTCCACGTGGTTGCCATAGGCCTCGGCAGCGGTTTCAAGATTGATGCCGCGCTCCTTGGCGGCCTTGGCCAGCGCGTTGGCGAGCAGGCCCGAGGTACCGCCACCCTGGCAGAGCACGAGCACGCGTTTGCCGTTGAGGTCGCTGGTGGCCGTTGCCTCGGCAGCGGGTGCTGCGGAAGCGGCGGGAGCGCCGGCTTCCACGGCCTCGGCAGCAGCGCCGGCGGCAACGCTCTTGGCGTCGGCCTTGCCCTGGAAGGCATCGTTGAGCTTGGCGGCCTTCTCGGCGTTCTTGGCGGCGAGCTCCTCCTGGGAAATCTCGGCCTCCTCGGCGCACTTCTGGGCGTCATAGGCACGGAAGAACGGATAGTACAGAACGAAGTCGACGACCAGGATAAGGGCGAGCATCACAAAGGCGAGCGGCTGGAAGCCCAGGCCCATGATGGTGCCGATGGGGCCGGGGACGGTCCAAGGCAGGGTGTACATAAAGCCGTTCATGCCCAAGAAGTCGATAAAGATCTTGAGGATCCAGATGTTGGCGATCGGGGCAAAGACAAACGGGACAAAGAAGACGGGGTTGAGCACGATAGGCGCGGCGAACAGCAGCGGCTCGTTGACGGCAAAGCACACGGGGACGATGGCGGCCTTACCGACAGCGCGCATCTCCTGGGACTTGGCCAGGAAGCAGAACATAAAGACCAGGACGAGCGTGGCGCCGGTGCCGCCCATGCAGACGACGAAGTACTGGGCACCCTGGGTCAGGACAGCGGAAGCGTGCTGGCCGGCCTGGAACGCAGCCAGGTTGTCGGTCATGTTGGAAACGAGGGCGGCGGCGATGGCGGGCTCGACGATCGAGGGGCCGTGGACGCCCACGAACCAGAACAGGCTCATGGCGCCGTAAATCACAGCAAGGCCGATGTAGCCGTCGGCAGCGGTGAACAGGGGCTGGAACACCTGGATGACGCCCTGGGCAAAGCAGAAGCCAAAGGCAGCGCGGAAGACGATGTCAAAGACCCAAAAGACGGTGATGCAGACGGAGAAGGGGATGATGTCCTTAAAGGTCTGCGAGATGTTGGGCGGAACCTGCTCGGGCATCTTGACGGTGATGTTGCGCTTGATAAAGAACTTGTAGATGATGCCGGTCACAAACGCAGCGATGAAGGCGGTCAGTAGGCCCTTGGAACCAAGGTAGGTGGTGTTGAAGCCACTGGCGGCATCCGTGGCGATGGTGTCGCTCGAAAGGAGCAAGAAGCCGATGATGGCCGCGCACATGCACGAGATAAAGTTGATCTGGTTATTCTTGGGCAGATCGCGGTTCTGGGCGTCGGCGAAATGTTTGGCCGTGGTAGCGGCGCAGGCGATGGCCAGGATGCCCATGGAGTAGTTGTAGCACTTCCACAGGGCGTTGTTGATGTCATCGGGCCAGTAGAAACCCCAGATGTTGGGGACCGAGGCTACCAGGCAGAAGATGGACGAGAAGATGATGATGGGGATGACGGAGATAAAACCGTCGCGGATCGCCTTGAGGTACTTGTTGCGGGCGATCGCGTTGAAAAAGGGCTGGCCCTTTTCGATGGTGGCGATGAGTTGCTCCATGCAAAGCTCCTAAGAGTCGGTGGGTTAGCAACGATGGTAGCTTTTGACGTTTGGTTGCCAAAATGTTGACGTTGCCATTTTGTGACACAAAATAAGACACGAACCGATGGCCCCTGTGCCTGCGGACCGTCGATTTCTTGCGCGTAAACGTTTGAGCCGCCCGGTGGCTCTGTGTTTGCACAATGGCAACGTTAACATTTGGGCGATAAAAGCCGTTCGGGGAAGCAAAAATGTCGGTGAACGGTAGGTTTTGGGTGGTGAGCGTATGGTGGGGGAGGCGTTAGATATACTTGAAGACGTTTCATTTGACTGCGTAGGGTGCCACCAATGGCATCGTTGACATAGAAAGATCGACCTATGGCCGCTGTTAAAAAATCGGTTTCCGTTAAGGATGTGGCGCTCCTCGCGGGCGTCTCAGAACAGACGGTCTCGCGCACCGTCCACGATTCACCCAGCGTGCGCCCCGAGACCAAGGAGCGCGTGCGTGCCGCCATGCGCGAGCTGGGGTATCGCCCCAATTTTGCCGGTCGATCGCTGCGCCGCGGCAAGTTTAAGACCGTCGGCGTCGCCATGTTCAACATTACCGGTACCGGCAACCTCGACCGTATGGAGGGCTTTGCCGCCGCCGCCGATAAGCACGGCTACGCCATTACCCTCACTAAAGTAGATGGACATCCGTATACCCTCGAGAGCGCATCGTCGCGCATGAGCGCACTGCCGGTGGATGGCATGGTCGTAATCATGAATCGCATGCCGGCGGACTTTGGCACCTTTGAGCCGCTGCCTGGTATGCAGACGGTGCTCGTTACCATGCTGGAGCACCCGCTGTGCTCGACGGTCGATAACGATCAGTTCGATTGCTCGCGCCAGGTTGTCGAGTACTTGCTGGGGCAGGGGCACAAGACCGTGCACTTTATCTCGTGTCCCGAACGCTCGCTTTCGGGCATGCAGCGCGAGGAGGGCTGGCGCGAGACATTGCGCGCGCATGGTATTGAGCTGCCGCGACTCATCCGTGGCGACTGGACGGCGCGGAGTGGATATGCCGCAGGCCAGGCTCTGGCGGACGATCCGACCTGTACTGCCATCTATGCCTCCAATGACGCCATGGCCTACGGCTGCATTCGCGGACTCGAGTCGCGCGGAAGGCGTGTGCCCGAGGACGTGAGCGTGGTGGGGGTTGATGATAGTCTGGGCGACATCGTGCCCGATCGTCGCCTGACCACCGTGCGCTTTGACAACAAGCGTGTCGGCATGTGGGCAGTCGACAAGATCGCCGGCGCCGAGGGAGTTGCGTCTGGCGTGGAGCACATGCTGATCCCCGGCGTGCTCGTAGAGGGCGATACGGTGCACGATTTGCGTTAGGGCGCGGTCCTGTTTGGGTTTCCGTTAATCATGTTTGATATTGTTCGAAATGGTTTGGAAACCGTTCACGGGCAAAAATTGACCGTTCATAGCTTGAAATTACGTTTTGCGCTGTTCTTTTTTGTTTGAATGTTATTGTTTCTGTCATACACAACGCAGCGCGTATGCCCGGACGCGGTGCTCTCCGTTGGTTCATATGTGAAAGGAACGCAATATGGCAACCAAAGAAGAAATCTCGATGGTTGGATTCGAGATTGTCGCATACGCGGGTGACGCCCAGACTGATCTGCTTGCAGCGCTCGATGCTGCTCGCGAGGGTGATTTTGAGAAGGCCGAACAGCTGCACAAGGATGCCAGCGATGCGCTTATCGGCGCCCACGACACGCAGACCAAGCTGCTTTCGCAGGAGGCCGGCGGCGGCGAGATGGAGATGACCTTCATCATGGCTCACGCTCAGGACACTCTCATGACCACTATGATCCTGGAGAAGCAGGCCCGCTTTACCATCGATGCCTACAAGCGCATTGCCGAGCTCGAGGCCAAGCTCGCCTAACGAGCCCGCACAACCAAGTCCCCTTCCAAAAGCCCTGCCGCTATCCGCGGCAGGGCTTTTCTGTATCCCATCTATCTCGGTTGCGGCGAAAAAGGGGTCGATAGACCAAAATGACCCGCTTTTCCTGTCCCCGGAGGATCAGTTAGCAGTACTCGCCACGAAACTGGACCATCTACTACGTTTAACCCGGTGCCCCCGAACACACCTGCGTTTCATGAAAAACTGCAGGCGTTCTACCTGTGGTTTTGTTTTTACGCCACGGGGCATGGTCGGGGATGGGCAGTTAAACGTAGTAGATGGCCCATTTCGTGGCGGGCAGGTCATGCAGCAGTCTGTTGCGCCTCTTGCCGTTCGGTTTTTCGCTGGGTGGGTATACTTCCATCCGCAATACAGGCCGGAATGAGGAGGTATCCAAATGCCGGACAACGGATCGATTCAAAAGAGAGACGCGAGCGAGATGACTCATGGGCGTCCTGTCCAGATAACCGAGCAAACAACGGTGACCGAGCTGCAGCCCAGCCTATCCGATGTCGTGTGCGCAAACAAAAAACTGCAGATTGGCCTCATCGTTGCGCTCATGGTACTGGCGCTGCTGTCGGGGTTTGTGGCTCGTCCGCATTTTGCCGATACCAAGACTTGGGACTCTACCATCGAGGTCATCGATCAAAAGAAGGGCAATGTATTGGCGCTCACGACCTCGTGCGTCGCCCTATCTGCGGGCATTACCGCGCTGCCGGGTGATACGGGAACGCCGGTTGCCGAGCAGCTCGCACAGCTTTCGGGTAATCTTGGTATCGTGCTTGCCGTGCTATACCTAGAGAAATATTTACTCACGATTTTGTGGTCGGTTGGCCTGGGCATCCTGATCCCGTTTGCGCTGGTGCTCTTTGCAGCGTCGCTTGGCATTCACGGACGCTGGAGCACGAGCACGGTCATTCGTCGCGTGGCAACGCGTGTGCTGGTGGTCGCCATCATTAGCATGGTGTTGGTGCCCGCGAGCGTATGGGTGTCGCAGAAGGTCGATGAAACGTATCGAGTGAGCATCGAGGCGGCCGAGCAAAAGGCGACTGACGCTGCGAGTGCGGCAGATAGCGATAGCTCCAAAGCAACCAAGAAAAAGACTGAGTCCGCAGAGTCCAAGAACGTGCTTGAACAGCTTGCCGACGGTGCCTCGGGTCTCGTCACGACGGTGACCAGCGGCGCCAAGCAGATGACCGATGAGATTGTGCAGCAGGTGACCGATCTGATCGAAGGCGTCATTGTGATGATAGTGACCTCGTGCGTTATCCCATTGCTGGTGCTCGCGGCGTTTTTGTGGCTGGGGCACACACTGCTGGGGATTGATATTTCCGGGCCGACGAATTATTTGACGGGCCGCTTTCTGGGCACTCCGTCCAAGCATGCCAAGAAGGGCGGGCAGTCCTAGTAGCTAAAACAGCTGTATATACCGGGGAATACCGCCGAAGGGCGGCCGAGACACGTTCTCGGCCGCCCTTTTGTTTGTTGAACACATGGTCGCTACGCCCGCGCCCGGTCCAAACGGTCAGCAATCATCCGTGAACGGTATTTGTTCAAAAAAGAACAAAGATAAACAAAAAGTTGTTGCAGTTACTGTTCGAATGTGTTCAAATAAACATGAACAGTGAAGAATCGCACATTCAGATGCCCGGACCTGAACGAGATTCAACACTTCCAAACAGAAACTACGCACCTGCGTATCTCTCAAGGAGGATGTCATGAGGGTTGTAATCGCTTCCGATGCCGACGGTATGTCGATGAAGGAATCCATCAAGGAGATGCTCATCGCCGATGGTCACGAGGTCGTCGACTATTCCGAGACCCCTGCCGCGGACTTTGTCGATTCCGCGACCGCCGTTGCCAAGGACCTGCTGGAGCACAAGGATTCCCAGGGCTTCGCATTCGATAAGTACGGTGTTGGCTCCTATATGGCCGCCGTCAAGATCAAGGGCATGGTCGTCGCTAACATTTCCGACGAGCGTTCCGCCTACATGACCCGCGAGCACAACGGCTCGCGCATGGTCACCATGGGCCCGGGCGTTGTGGGCACCGAGGTCGCCAAGAAGATCGCCCGCGAGTTCCTGCGTGCACAGTACGCCGGCGGCCGTCACCAGATCCGTGTCGACATGCTCAACAAGATGGCCTAACGAGAGCCACCGAGAACTCGAACTTCTACCTCAACTTGTGAATTCAGACGAAAGGACGTTCTGATGAAGAAGACCATCGCAATCGGTTGCGACCATATCGTTACGGACGAGAAGATCTATCTGGCCGACCGCCTGGAGCAGGCTGGCTACCAGGTGCTCGACTGCGGCACCTACAGCCACACCCGTACGCACTATCCCATCTACGGTAAGGCCGTGGGCGAGGCTGTTGCCAGCGGCAAGGCCGACTTTGGCGTGGCCCTGTGCGGCACCGGCATCGGCATCACCAACGCCGTCAACAAGGTTCCCGGCGCCCGTTGTGCCCTGGTTCGCGACATGACCTCTGCCCTGTATGCCCGTCGCGAGCTCAACGCCAACATCGTGGGCTTTGGTGGCAAGATCACCGGCGAGTTCCTGATGGCCGACATCATGCTTGCCTTCCTGGAGGAGCCTTACGAGAAGACCCCCGAGCACGATGCCCTGATCGCCAAGATCGATGCCTGCAATAAGGCCGACGCCGAGGCTCAGGCTAACCCGCACTTCTTTGATGAGTTCCTTGAGAAGTGGGACCGCGGCGAATACCACGACTAAGGAGATTCCGGCGTTCTACCGAACGCCGGACCGGCCGACGCTGCGAAGCCATCTGGCGGGCTAGCTGCTCCGATAACACGTTTGCTTGCTTGGCTTGAGTGCTTCGCTCTTGGCGGTACCCGGCATTCTGCAGCTTTTCAATTGACGGCTCGCGTTTCTGTGAGGGGGCGCGGGCCGGTTTTCTATCAGCCCTATTGACTTGGTGGGCTGTCGTAAGAAAGGGAAGGCTCCTATGGAGTTTGTTCTTGATAACGGTTCTATCCGCGTGGCACTGAGCACGGCGGGCGGGTCGTTCACTTCTATTGCGGCCAACGGCCGTGAGTACCTGTGGCAGGGTGATCCGGCGGTCTGGTCGGGCCAGGCACCCATTTGTTTCCCAATCTGCGGCGGCCTTCGTGACGGTCGCGCAATGACCATGGGCGGCCGCGAGGTCAAGCTTGCCCGTCACGGCTTTGCTCGCAAACAGGAGTGGAAGCTCGAGGAGCAGGGCGACAACATGGTCGCGCTGAGCCTAAGCTCTGCCGACCATGCCGAGTTGCTCGAGCAGTACCCGTATCCGTTTAAGATCGTTGCTCGTTACACGATCGATGCGGAGAAGGTGGCCGTGTCGTACGAGGTGACCAATGAGGGCACCGAGGACATGCCGTTCTTTGTGGGCGGTCACCCTGGCTTTAAGTGCCCGCTTGACGAGGGCGAGTCCTATGACGACTACGAGCTCCGTTTTGAGCAGCGCGAGGCCACCGAGCTCTGTACTGCCGTTCCCTCGACGGGCCTGATTGATGTTGAGCATCGCAGCAAGAACCCGATGGTTGGCCATGACCTGCCGCTGACCCACGAACTCTTTGACTTCGCAGAGACCATCTTTGACGTGCTCGAGAGCCGCGTGGTTACGCTTACCAAGAAAACCGAGGACAAGGGCGTGCGTCTGACGTTCCCCGATATGCCATACCTGATTGTGTGGAGCAAGCCCGAGGGTGACTTTGTGGCCGTGGAACCGTGGGGCGGCCTGTCCACCTGCTCCGACGAGGACGATATTCTGGAGCACAAGCGCGGCTGCCTGGTGGCCAAGCCGGGGGAGACCGTCACCCGCGGCTTTGAGATCGAGATCCTTTAACGAGCTATCGTATGTTTGGGGTCGCGCGTGTCGTGCCCCGGAAACAGGAGTTCAATATGATTCTGACTGTTACCATGAACCCGTCGATTGATACGCGCTATCAGCTCGATAAGCTGGTCATCGACGATGTTAACCGGGTGACGCCCGAAAAGACCGCTGGCGGCAAGGGCCTCAACGTGAGCCGCGTGCTGCTGCAGCTGGGCGACGACGTACTTGCAACCGGCCTGCTTGGTGGTCACATGGGTGCCTTTATGGCCGAGCTTATGGATGCCGACGGCGTCAAGAACGACTTTGTACCCATTGCCGGCGAGACGCGCATTTGCCTGAATATTCTGCACGAGGGCAATCAGACCGAGCTTTTGGAGAGCGGCCCGCAGATCGCCCCGGCCGAGCTCGAGGCCTTTACGGCCAAGTTCGCCGAGCTTGCAGAGAAGGCGGACGTTGTGACGCTTTCGGGCTCGCTGCCGCGTGGCGTAGATGCTGGCTACTATGCCGAGCTCGTCAAGATCGCCGAAGAGGCGGGCGCCAAGGTGCTGCTCGACACCTCGGGTGCATCGCTGGGGGCCGCGCTGGAGTCCGACGCTAAGCCTGAGCTCGTAAAGCCCAACCTGACCGAGATTAACGGCCTGCTGGGTACGTCCTTTACGACCGATGATGTCGATGCTCTGCGCGAGGCGCTTGCCGCCGATGACCGTTTTGCCGGTATCCCCTGGGTCGTCGTTTCGATGGGCGCTGCCGGTTCGGTGGGCTTCCATGAGGGCCGCGCGTTCCGCGCCAAGACGCCCGCGATTGCGGCTGTGAACGCGACGGGTTCCGGTGACTCGACCATCGCCGGTTTTGCGCATGCCATTGCTGCCGGTGCCGACGACGTCACGGTGCTCAAGACCGCCAATACCTGCGGCAAGCTCAACGCCATGGATCCCAAGACCGGCCACCTGGTCATGGACCGCTGGGACGAGGTCTACAACAGCGTAGAGGTAACCGAACTTTAGAGTTACGGCGTACCGAACAAAACGAGAGTGGATAATCTCCCATTTTGGGCTCGCAAGCGGGCTTAGAGTGGGAGATTTTCCACTCTCATGAGAGGCAGCTAATTTGGGACGGGGCTATTTTGACTACTTCTAGATGCAAAGTAGTCAAAATAGCCCCGTCCCAAATTAGCTGCCCTTGCACCAAAAACGGCGCCCGCCGGCGATGTTGCCGGCGGGCGCCGTTGTCTTGAAGACGAAATGATCCGTTTTCCTCCGTCCCCAAGGGATCATTACAGCGAGTTGATAAAGCGCTGCTGGGCGGCGCGACCGGCTTCGTCCCACTTAAAGACGCCGGCGTTGTCGAGCACGTGGCCAAACACCATGCCGACTTCCTCGTGCAGGATGTCGATGGCGCTATCCGCCGTAAGCTCGTCGGCGCGGCGGGCAAAGACGTCCTCGGCCCATGCGGCGTGGCTGCGGCAAAGGTCGTCGCCCTCGAGCGCGCCGGCAAGGTCGTAACTGACATCGGCCTTGGCTGCCAGCAGGTGCTCGCGGACAGCGCCGAGCTCGGGAACCAAGCGCGGCGGCAAAATGGCCAGGCCCATGACCTCGATCAAGCCGATGTTCTCCTTCTTAATATGGTGGTACTCGGCATGCGGGTGAAATACGCCCAGCGGATGCTCGTCGGTTGTGATGTTGCAGCGAAGCGCCAGGTAGGCCTCGTAGATCTCGCCGCCGGCATTGCCGCGAGAGTCGACGCGGCGGATGACGGGCGTCACAGTGTTATGCGCCACGCCGTCGGCTGTGTGCGCGATGACGCCCACAGACTCATCGGTCCACTCGCGCCAGGCGAGGATAATCTTCTCGGCGGCGTCGAGCAGCTGGGCGCGGTCGTGCGAGCGCAGTCTCAGCACCGAAAGCGGCCACTGCAACACGGTACCGCTGACCTGATCAAAGCCGGGCACGTTAAACTGCGAGACCTCGGCGGCATGCATCATGGGGAACTCGTGCGCGCCGCCCTGGAAGTGGTCGTGCGACAGAATCGAGCCGCCCACGATGGGCAGGTCGGCGTTGGAGCCAATAAAGTAGTGCGGGAACAGGTCCACAAAATCGAACAGGCAGGTTAGTCCCTTACGGTCGACGTGCATCGGGCGATGCTCGGCGCTCATAGCGATGCAGTGCTCGTTAAAGTACGCGTACGGGCTGTACTGGAAGCCCCAGCGCTCGCCGTCGAGCTGGATGGGTATGACGCGCAGGTTCTGGCGAGCGGGATGGGCGCCGCCGTCGGCTGCGGCGGAGCGTCCAGGGTAGCCCTCGTTCTCGATGCACAGTTGACAGGCGGGATACTTCTCGCCCGTGTTCTTTGCGGCGCCGGCCGCGGCAATGTCGCGCGGGTCCTTCTCGGGCTTCGACAGGTTAATGGTGATTTCCAGGTCGCCCCAGTTGGTGGGGGTGCTCCATTTGATATTGCGCGCGATGGCGGCGCGGCGCACGTAACCGGCGTCACAGCACAGACCATAGAACCAGTCGGTCGCGGCGCGGGGCTCGTTGACGCCCATGCGTCCGTTGAACTCCTCGTTTACAACCGAAGGCCTCGGCATGAGCGCGCCCATGATGCGCATGGCGATGCGGTCGCGGCCCGACGCCGTGTCCTCGGCAGCGCCGTTGGCAACGGCGTCCTCGGAAAGCGCGGCAAGCGTGCCCTCCAGGTCAAAATTGGGGAGCGTATCGGGGTGCAAGAGCGAGAGCTTCTCGTTCTGCATCGCCCAAGCCATGTCGAGCGCAGGACCCGTGGCGCCGATGCACTCGAGAATGGTGTTGTAGGCCCAGATGCGGTCATCCTGTCCGATCATGGATCGATGGATGGCATACTCAATCAGGCCCTGCGCGGCCTCGCGCACATCAGTCATTACAGCCATGCCGCGTAAGCCCCCTTGTCAGAAATTGCGTAGTGGCGGGCAGAGCCCTCGCCCAGCCAGCCGTTCATCTTGGTGATGAAGGTGTCGACCAGGTCGAGCGGCACGAAGGCCTGGATGGTGCCACCAAAGCCGCCACCGTGGATGCGGACGGCGCCGCGGCCGTCGAGCACATGCTCGGCCAGCGCCAAGGCATACATGGAAGGTTGCTCGGAGCCCAGTTTGGCGACGACATTCTGCAGGTACATGGCGGAGCTGGCACCGGACTCGCGCGTCAGGACCAGGAACTGGTCGATGTCGCCGGCGCTAAGGGCTGCCCAGCGCTTATCGACCAGGCCGTTCTCATACCAGTAGTGAACGGCGCGCAGGCAGGCACGGTCGCCCAGCTTGGCGCGTAGCTCAGGGAGCTTGGCGTCAAAATCCGCCACGTTTACCTCGCACAGGCGTGTCTTGCCAAACTCGGCGGCGACGTCCTGCATCTCGCGCGGAACGGCGGCGTAGTCGTCGGTAGCTGCCACATGGTCGGCGCCAACCTTAACGAGCACGAGCGCATAGCCGTGATCCTCAAAGTTGAGTTCGAGCTTCTGGGTTTTAGGCTGAGCCTGGTCCTCAAAGTCCATGTAGGCGAGGCCGCCCAAGCAAACGGCGGCCTGGTCCATAAGACCGCAGGGCTTGCCATAGTAGTTGTTCTCGGCGCGCTGGCTCATCTGGGCGAGCGCGACGGGCTCGATGGCGGGTGCGCCCCAGAGCGCCTCCATGGCACGACCGTACGCCGCCTCGACAGCAGCGGAGCTCGAAAGACCGCCGCCCGAGGGAACGGAGCAGGTGAAGGCGAAGTCGAAGCCCTGGGGCTCAACGCCCAGAGCAGCGATTTCGTGGGCCATACCGCGGACGAGGCTAGCGGACGTGCCCTTCTCGGGCTCTTGAATATCCAGCGTGTCGAGCGTGATCGCAAATGTAGGATAGCCCTCGTCGGCGACGCGGATCTTGTTGGAGTCGGTTGCCACGGCGATACCGACAACGGCGACATCGAGCGAGCCGGCGATAACATGGCCGCCCTCGTGGTCGGTGTGATTGCCGCTGATCTCGGAACGGCCGGGCGCGTGCACGTAGAGCACCTGGCGGTCGCCGATGGGTCCAAACTCCTCCTCAAACAGCCTGGTGAGCATGGTGAGTGTCTTTTCGTCGGGGGTGGTCATGGGAGTCCTTTCCTTGGCGCGCACGGGTGAGTTTTGCGTCGTTATGAGTACGTTAACAACTTGAAGCGGCATGAACCAAGTGTTCACGATGCCGCACGTTACGGGCTATGTTAACGTACTCATAACACAACGCTTGACACTTTTTGAGAATCCGGTAATCGGTAGAATTACAGCCGTGAACGGTACCGCCGTATGGACTTATAAAGCAGAAGAGTTGCGGATAGAAAAAGTAGAGTACGTTAACATGCGTCCGACGATAGCGGGCCTCGGAGCGGGATATATTTTTGCCCGGGCCGGCATGCACGCTATTCAGATCTCGCAAGGGTGAAGGTGATTCTGTGGCAAGGCACTCGTCCAACGATACAGGTACGCGTCCGGTCTCCATGGCCGACGTCGCCCGCGCTGCCGGTGTTTCACAGCAGACGGTTTCGCGCGTCGCCAACGGCCTGCCCAACGTTAACGAGCAGACGCGCCAGCGCGTGCAGGCCGCTATGCAAGAGCTCGGCTTTCGTCCGAGTTATGCCGGCCGCTCGCTGCGCGACGGCCGTTACCATTCGGTCGGTCTGTGCGTCAACGATATCACCAAGTTTGGCAACCTCTCAATGATCGACGGCATCGCCAGCGCTGCTCGCGAGCATAATTGCGCCATCACGCTGGTCGAGATGTCCAAGACCGAGGAGTTTTCGCTTGCCGAGGCCACGCGTCGTATGGCTGCGCTGCCGGTGGACGGCATCATCATCGGCATGAGCCGCATGGCGCCCGATTTTGAGACGTTTGATCCGCTGCCGGGCATTGGCACGGTTATTGTTACCATGTACGCGCACCCGCGGGTGACCACGGTCGACTCCGACCATTACGGCTGCTCGCTCTTGCTTATGGATCATCTGTTTGAGCTGGGGCACGAGCAAATTCGCTATATTGGCGGCCCGTCGTTCTCGGTCGACGAGCAATTTCGTCGCGCCGGCTGGCAGGATGCGCTCGAGCATAAGCACATTAAGCCGCAGGCGCCGCTCGAGGGCGACTGGTCTGCCAACAGCGGCTACGAGGCCGGCAGGTACCTGGCCGAGCACGATCGCACCATGACGGCGATCTATGCGGCAAACGACCAGATGGCAAATGGCGCGATTGCCGCGTTGCGTGATAGCGGCCTGCGCGTGCCCGAGGACGTAAGCGTGGTGGGCGTCGACGATTCGCTCGACGACTTTGTCGCGCATAACGAGCTCACGACCGTTCGATTCGATTTACATCAGCGTGGACGCGAGGTGTTTGAGCACGCGGTTCCCGAGGCGGGTACGGCGGGCAAAACCGTTGCTATCCGTATTCCCGGCCAGCTCATTATTCGACATAGCACGGCGATGCCACGCTCATAGTTTGCGCAGGTAAACGGCGATTTATCGTATTTTAATAACAATCGGTAAGGATGCCGGCAGATAACAGTTGGAATGCTGCCAAGTGCTATGATAGACAGGTTATTTTGTCTATCTAGGAGGCTTTGCCTGATGGAGATCACCAAGGATATCCGCTACATTGGCGTCGACGATCACGACATTGACCTGTTCGAGGGCCAGTACGATGTGTCCGAGAACGGTATGGCATACAACAGCTACGTTATCTTGGGCGATAAAATCGCTGTCGCCGATTCGGTCGACGGTGGTTTTGTCGACGAGTGGCTCGGCAACCTCGAGGCCGCGCTCGATGGCCGTACGCCCGACTACCTGGTCATCCATCATATGGAGCCTGATCACTCCGCCGGTATCGCCGCCTTTATGGAGCGCTATCCCCAGGCGCAGATTGTGGCCAGCATGGGTGCTTTCCGCATGATGGTCAACTACTTTGGCACCGACTTCCCCGAGCGCAAAATGGTTGTCAAAGAGGGCGATGTGCTCGACCTGGGCGGCCACAGCCTGACCTTTATCGGCGCCCCCAACGTTCACTGGCCCGAGGTACTCTTCTCCTATGAGGCCACCGACAAGGTGCTCTTTAGCGCCGACGGCTTTGGCAAGTTTGGCGCCAACGACATCGAGGATCCCGAGGGCTGGGCCTGCGAGGCTCGCCGCTACTATTTTGGCATCGTCGGTAAGTTCGGCAAGTTCGTGCAGGCCGTGCTCAAAAAGGCAGATGATCTGGATATCCAGATCATCTGCCCGCTCCACGGTCCTGTCCTTACCGAGAATCTGGGCTATTACCTCGACACCTACAACACCTGGTCGAGCTATCAGCCCGAGGACGAGGGCATCACGATTGCCTATGCGAGTGTCTACGGCCATCTGAAGGCCGCTGTCGAGGAGCTCGCCGCAGCGCTCGAGGCTCGCGGCCAGAAGGTTTCCGTCTTTGACCTGGCTCGCGACGACATGGCCGAGGCCGTTGAGGATGCGTTCCGCTATGACCGCCTGGTGCTCGCCTCTATCACCTATCAGGGCGAGATCTTCCCGTTCATGAGCACCTTTATCCACACGCTTGCCGAGCATGCCTACCAGAACCGCACCGTGGCGCTCGTCGAGGCCGGTTCCTGGGCGCCCGCCGCTGCCAAGGTTATGACCAAGGAGCTCGAGGGCATGAAGGACATCACCCTGGCGGAGAACAAGGTGACCGTGCTGGGATCGCTCAACGACACATCGCGCGCCCAGATCGAGGCCCTCGCCGACGAGCTTTCCAAGTAGCGATATTTCGCTTTTAACGGGCAAAACCACCACAAAGGGACAGGCCCTTTGTGGTGGTTTTTGTTTAAGCGCCGGCGATGATGAGGGCTGGACGTGCGCTGTCGGCGGCCTCGGCGATTGAGGTGGCGACGGCGGCGTCGGGGTCGCTGTCCATCACGATGATGTCGACGTCGGCAAGCTCGGCAAAACGGTACATGCCGCGTCCGTTGACCTTACTGGCATCCATGAGGGCGACGCTTTGACGGGTGGCACCGACCATAGCCGCTTTGGTCTCGGCCATCTGCGGAAAGTCGGTCGTAAAGCCGCAGCCGGGAACAAAAGCGCCAGGACACATGACGGCAAGGTCGGCGTGGACCATTTGGAGCGCCTGCATGGTAAGTGGGCCGTACAGATAGCGATGGCCTTTGCGCAGTGCCCCGCCCAGCATGACGACATCGACCGAGGGCATGCTCTCGTCAATATAATCGGCGATGGTAATGTCGGCCGTGATAACGGTGATGCCGTCGCGCTGATCGAGGAGCCGGACGAATTCGAGCGCCGTGGTGCCCGAGTCGACGAGCAGCGTGTCGCCGTCATTAACGAGCTCGATGGCGCTTTGCGCGATGGCCTGCTTGGCGGCGACGTTGACATTGATGCGGCGATCTTGCGTGGAGACGGTCAGGCGTTTGTGGAGCGATACGGCACCACCATGTGTGCGACGCAGCTTGCCTGCTTCGGCGAGCGCGTCCAGGTCGGCGCGGGCGGTGACGGAGGACACGCCAAAGGTCTGGGCGATTTCTGCTACCTGCACCGAGGCGTTATGCTCGAGTATTTCCATAATGGCGGTACGGCGCTCGTCAGCAAAAGCACGGTTGGTAGTTTGGGCCATGTTTGTTCCATTCTCGGCTAAATTTGCAGGAATTGTGTTGACTCTATTTTCGTTCATTTTCTTTTTGAGTAAGAAAACACCTTTTGATTACTTATCTTTTCTATAAAAGAAAGACGCTAAACGCTCAAAATTCAATATCGAACACGCCCACTCGCTTCCGATTCCTTCCGTTTACTTTTCAAAAACGACTGTATTGGCCTGCATGGACTCAATATCTCGCACGTGCAAAGCCGCTGAATTTCATACAATGAGCGCAGTAAAACGCAAGGTAAAACGCCTTGTGAACAACTACGCCCGATGTCCAGATGCGGGCGAGGGAGAGGAGCAAACGCTCATGGCACTTGTTACCACCGAAAAGATGCTCAAGGACGCTCAGGCCGGCCACTACGCCGTCGGCGCGTTCAACGTCGAGAACCTCGAGTTTGTTATGGCCGTTCTGGCCGCTGCCGAGGAGACCAAGTCCCCCGTCATCATGCAGACCACCCCGGGCACCATCAAGACCGCTGGTCTGGACTACTTCTACGGCATGGTGAAGGCCGCTGCCGAGCGCGCTTCCGTGCCCGTCGCTCTGCACCTCGATCACGGCGATGGCTATGACCGCTGCATGCAGGCTTTCCGCACGGGCTACACCTCCGTCATGATCGACGGCTCGCACGAGTCCTTTGAGGACAACATTGCCCTGACCAAGTCCGTCGCTGACGCTGGCCGCGCCATGGGCGTGCCCGTCGAGGCCGAGCTCGGCAAGGTTGGCGGCAAGGAGGACGACGGTCCCGCGGTTGAGGGCGAGAGCCCCTACACCGATCCTGCCGAGGCCAAGGAGTTCGTCGAGCGCACCGGCTGCACCTCGCTGGCCATTGGCGTTGGCACCAGCCACGGCGTGTACACGAGCGATCCGCACATCGAGCAGTCCGTGGTCAAGGCCATCCGCGACGCCGTCGACGTGCCGCTGGTTCTGCACGGCACTTCCGGTGTGCCCGATGAGCAGGTTGCCGAGGCTGTGAAGAACGGCATCTGCAAGGTTAACTACGCTACCGAGCTGCGTCAGGCCTACACCAAGGGCTTCATGGCCTACATGGCCGAGAACCCCGCCTGCTTCGATCCCAAGAAGCCGGCCAAGGAGGGCATGCGTGAGATCACCGAGCTGGTTAAGATCCGCATGACCAACCTCAACTCTGTGGGCAAAGCAGAGTAACAGCAAGGGTACTCTGATCCCACCGGGCCGTCCGGAAACGGAAAAGGGCCTATCTCTCAGAACGTCCTCGGACATGTCGGAAGCCCCGCTGCGCGCTACGCGCTGCGGGGCTTCCTCCGTCCTGCGGAATGTTCTGAGAGATAGGCCCTTTTCCGTTTCCGGACGGCCCTGCTCGATCGCCCTTGTGGCGTTGGGGCGGAAATTGGTGGGGCGTTAGGGCTTCTTTGTTGATGGGGGACTAGTATGCCCGGGCTTGGTTGGGGAATGACTTGTTTAGGGATGCTTGGAGCTTATCGAAGGATATTCGCAAGTTGAGATTCTGATCGGTTGAGCGTTTGGCTTTTGTGGTGGGGGAGTCGAGGAGGCCGTTTCTCTGTGTCGGGGGGAAGGAGAAAAGGTCTGCATGTTTTAGGGATGGCTGCTGTGTTGCGTCATTGGAAGAATGCATGCTTATGCGGCCTCCTCGATGTCCACCAAAAGGTTGCGCACGGGGTGTGCTGCTAGGTCCCGTTCGTTGGCAGTATTATGCCGCGGCTGCTGCAAAGAAGCACTAAAGAAAGGCTTAATCAGGTTTGTTATAACAGTGAAACTGCAGGTCAAAGGTATCGAATAACACTCTTGAAAGGTTTTGAGCTTAAGGGCTTTCTAAGGTTTGCGGCTCGGATGTGGCGCGGACGTGCGGAGCGTGTGAATGATCGCTGTTAGCGCTGCGGTGCGGCGGCGCGTACCTGTTCGATGACCTTTTCCATGGTGGCGTCGATGCGGTCTTTCTTGAGCTCACATTCCCAGACGGTGATGGGCGTCCAGCCCATTTGGGTAAGCGCGTCGATGGCGGCTCGGTCGCGCTCGACGTTGCGGCGAAACTTTGCCTCCCAAAACTCAACATTGCGCTTGGGCTGGCTCGGATTGCACTTAGGGCAGCGATGCCAAAAGCATCCGTTGACGAAAATGGCGATCTTGCGCCCGGGAAAGGCGATGTCAGGCTTGCCGGGCACCTTCCATTCCAGACGGTATCCCGTAAGGCCCGCTGCCCGCAGGCGCTGGCGAACGAGCAGCTCGGGTTTGGTGTTGGCGCGCTTGTTGCCCTTCATGGACTTTTTTATAGCGGCGCGACGGCGCACCAGTTCGCGCTCGTCAGCGGAGAGGTCCGAGGTATCGATGCCGTCGAGCAGACCTGGCTTGGGACGCTTTTTGCTGCGGCGCTTAGGTGCGCGCTTGGGCTTGGTGGCGGGTTTGTCGGCCGTGTTGGGCGTGGCGTCATCGGCGGCGCCGTTGGCCTCAAGCCGATCTTCCTTCAACTCAATCAGAGCATCGATAAGCCCTTTGTCGGCGGGCATCCACTCAACGGTGGCAAGCGAGGTGCGCGGAATCCAGCGGATATCGAGCTGGCGGTCGTGCTTCTGGGGCTCATCGGAGTCATCGGCGAGCGAGCAGTAGTAGCACTCCATGGAGAGATGAAAATCGGGGTAGTCGTACTCAACGGTGTAAAAATCGCGCAGGTTGGTGACTTTGACCTGCAGCTCTTCCATGAGCTCGCGGCGTACGGCGTCCTCGGGCGTCTCGCCGCGCATGAGCTTGCCGCCGGGAAACTCCCAAAGTCCCCGCATGTCGCCATAGCCGCGCTGCACGGCAAGCAGCTCGTCAGATCCTTCCTTGCGAATGATCCCAGCGGCAACATGAACAGTCTTCAACAGGAGTCCTCTCTCAACATCAACACATGACAAGGCAGCTCATTTGGGTAGTCTTTTTGGGACGGGGCTTTTTTAGCTGCCCTATGTCAAATGCGGCCTCATGCTTCGAAGGCTACGGATAGGGTAGCTAAAAAAGCCCCGTCCCAAAAAGACTACCCCTAGCTTACGCAACGGTAAGGCAAGCGTAAGCGATATCGATGGTAGCCGACTCGGCTTCTTGCGACTATAGATGCCGTAGACTAATCGCAAGAAAGGACTCGGTATGCAAACCACGCACATGGCGACCCCGGTACTGGAAGTCGTGCATCTCGAAAAGATATACGGAGCGCTGGGCAACGTGACCCGCGCGCTCAACGACGTCAGCTTTACCGTCAACCACGGCGAATTCGTTGGCATCATGGGCGCTTCGGGCTCGGGCAAGTCGACGTTGCTCAACTGCGTGTCGACCATCGATAGCGCCACAAGTGGCACGATCCGCATCAACGGCCAGGACGTGACGCGCATGAAGCAGGCTAAGCTTTCGAAGTTCCGCCGCGAGGAGCTTGGCTTTATCTTTCAGGACTCCAACCTGCTCGATACGCTCACGGCACGCGAGAACATCGCCCTGCCGCTCACCATCGCCCGCACAAACTCGGCAGAGATCTCGACCCGCGTGCAGGATGTGGCAGCGCGCCTGTCCATCAGTCAGGTGCTCGACAAGTATCCCTACCAGATGTCCGGCGGTCAGCAGCAGCGCGTTGCCGCGGCTCGCGCGCTCGTCACCGACCCCACCATGATCATGGCCGACGAGCCCACCGGCGCCCTCGATTCCAAGAGCGCTCGCCTGCTGCTCGAGAGCCTGGAGGCCCTTAACCGCCGCCTGCGCGCCACCGTGCTCATGGTCACGCACGACAGCTTTGCCGCCAGCTACACGAGCCGTGTGCTGTTTATTCGCGACGGCAAGATCTTCACCGAGCTGCGCCGCGGAGACACCGACCGCCGCGAGTTCTTCGACCGCATTATGGAGGTCGTTGCCATGATGGGCGGTGAGGGCTCCGATGCTCTGTAAACTCGCTTGGGGCAACGTCCGCCGCGCCGGCCGCGACTACCTCGTCTACCTTTTGACGCTCACCCTGGGCGTCACGGTCTTCTATGCCTTTAACACCATCTCGATGCAGGTCGACATCGCCGGAATCGATGAAGAGGGCTTGGCGCAGGTTATGGGCAGCATGCTCGGCTACCTGACGTACTTTTTGGCCGGTGTCATGGCCTTTTTGATGGTGTATGCCAATAACTTCATCATGAAACGGCGCAAGAAGGAGTTTGGCCTGTACCAGGTGCTCGGTATGGGGCGCGGGCGCGTCGCCACGATCATGGCGCTCGAGACGGTGATAGTATCGGTTGTGGCCTTTGTCGCCGGCATTGTGCTGGGTGTGGGACTCTCCCAGCTCATGACGTTCTTTACGGCCTCGCTCTTTAAGACACAGATCGCCAATTTCCACTTCTTTTTCTCGGTGCATGCGTTCAACCTGACCCTTGCCTGCATGCTCGTAATGTTTGTGCTCACGCTGCTGCTGAACCTTCGCGCCGTGCGTCGTACCAAACTCATCGAGCTTATGGGTGCCGAGCGTCGCAACGAGAGCATCAAGACACGCAACCCCTGGATCGCGATTGCCATCTTTGCTGTGGGCGTGGTGCTTGTGGGCGTGGCCTATTACCGTCTGCTACGTGATGGGTTCCCGCTAACCGCGACGGACAGCAAGCTGCAAGAGGCCATGAACCAGTTTGGCATTACGACCGCTATGGTTACCGTGGGTACCTTTGCCCTGTTTTGGGGACTCTCGGGCATGCTTATCAAGCTGCTGCAGAGCCTGCGCGGCGTGTATTGGCGCGGCCTCAACATGTTTATCGTGCGCCAGCTTGCGGCCAAGGTCAACACGGTGTGCTTTTCGATGGGCGTCATCGCGATGCTTCTGTTTTTGGCCATCACCTCGGTGACGTGCGGTATGTCGATTGCCAATGTGATGAACGAGAATCTGGAGCGCTATACGCCGGCCGATATGTCGCAGACGTATGTCTATTACACGCCCGATACGCTCGACTACTACAAAGAGTATGTCAATCCGTCTGAGGCCGATCGCATGGTGCTGGCCGATACAACGGTCGATTTGTACTCCGCATGGCACGGCGATCGTAAGGGCAAGTCGGCGGACAACAACGACGAGACCGGCAAGAAGGTCTATATCGCCGATGTTGCCGGTGAGCATGTGCAGATCGATTCGTATCTGAGTTACCCGCTTGGCGGTTCGAGTCCTTCGGTGTCTGCGGGTGAGATGTGCAAGACCATGGGCGAAAAGCTTCCCAAGGCGTTCGGGGGTAGCAAGGCCGATGCGATGGGTCTGTTTGTGACGCCGGCGAGCCAGTACAACAAACTGTGCCAGATGATGGGCGAGGAGCCGGTGAGCATTGGCCGCGACCAGTACTTGCTTACGTGTGATATGGGCGGTGAGCTGGTCGACCTGTACACCAAGTATATGGCTGGCGGCCATGCCCTTACCTTGGGCGGGCATACGCTCAAGCCCGCAACCGATAAGTCGGACGAGGACACGGCGGCCATCGCCAACTCGGCGATGGGCAGTAATCCGGGTACCGTCGTCGTTGCCGACGAGCTGTTGTCCCAACTTAATCTGCAGCCGTATTCCAGTAGCCTGCTCGTTAACTACAAACAGGGGATGGATACGACCGAGGCAGACGAGAGCATTGAATACACTGTGCTCGACAATCTGCTCGTTGACGGCAAGGAGCCGGGATCGTGGGGAATCTTCATCACACGCTCCGAGATGTACACGCAAGCAGCGCAAATGAACGGTCTTATTAGCTACCTAGCCATCTACATCGGCTTTGTATTGGTTGTTGCATGCGCGGCGATTCTGTCGATCCAGCAACTCTCCAACGTGGCCGACGGCAGCCGCAGCTATCGTGTGCTGGCACAGATCGGCTGCGACGACCGCCAGATTCGCCATTCGGTGATGGCGCAGCAAGCGGTATTCTTCCTGTTCCCGCAGGCAGTGGGCCTGGCGCACTCCTTTGTGGCACTTAAGGTGATCATCGAGCTGGTGAGCATATTCGGAAATATGAGCATCGGCGGCACCGTGGGCCTCACTTGCGCGATCTTCCTGGCAGCGTACGGTGGCTACTTCCTGGTGACGTACCTCATGAGCACCGGAATGGTGCGAGCTGCCATAGCCACCCGCTACAGCGAATAACAAGCGGGCAAAATCGTCGCAAAATCAGAGGCGTATGACCGCCGCGAAGGGACAAGGGGCCCTTTCGCGGCGGTTTTTTACAACCTGGTGCGTCTCAGATACAAGTGAGTAGACTTTTTTGAACCTGCCGAGCACATCGCGACAAATGCTCAATAAAACCGCAGGTCAGAGCTGTGGCGTTTTGGGGCGTGCTTGGCCTCCTGCAAAAAGCCTACTCACTTGGTTTTTCTGCTAGAAGACCGCCGCGAGGGAAGGCAACTCCCCCGGGTAGTCGTTGGGGACGTTCTTAAACGACTAGTCAAACAAGAGCGTCCCCAACGACTACCCCAAAAGGAGCGTCCCCAAGTGCCAGCTTTGGCAACGACGCTGGTAGAAAAACGTCAGCGAAAACCCGTACACGCGAGCAAGGTGCCTTGAAGCGAGGCGGCATTGACCTTTTGGTCATGCCGTCGAAGCTGAAAGGCAGATTGCTCGCGTGTACGGGTTTGTAGCGTCGGCCGGTTACGGCGTTTGGTAAAACGCCGTAACCTACACCCGCTCTGCGATCTCGTGGATGAGGTAGTCGGTCTTTTCCCAGCCCAGGCACGGGTCGGTGATGGACTTGCCAAAGACGCCGCCGTCGACAGACTGGTTGCCGTCCTCCAGGTAGGATTCGATCATAAAGCCCTTGACCAGCTTGGAGATGGACTCGTTGCGGCGGCAGCTGTCGAGCACCTCCTTGCAGATGCGGTGCTGCTCCAGCGGGCGCTTGCCCGAGTTGTCGTGGTTGCAGTCGATGATCGCCGCCGGGTTGGCGTAGCCGGCATGCTCGGTATAGCGCTCAGCCAGACGCTCCAGATGCTCGTAGTGGTAATTGGGGTAGGTACGACCGTCGAGACCAATGTAGCCACGCATGACGGCGTGCGCGAGCGGATTGCCGTCGCACTCGACCTCCCAGTTGCGGAAGATGAAGCTTTGATGTGCCTGGGCGGCGTAGATGGAGTTGAGCATGACGGTGGTGGAACCGGCGGTGGGGTTCTTCATGCCCACAGGCACCGAAATGCCGCTCGACACCAGACGATGCTCCTGGTTCTCGACCGAGCGCGCGCCCACGGCGACGTAGCTCAGCAGGTCGACGAGGTACTGGTAGTTGGACGGGTAGAGCATCTCATCGGCGGTAAAGAAACCGGTCTCCTCGATGACGCGCAGGTGCATATGGCGGATGGCCTTGACGCCCTCGAGCAGGTCGTCGGGAGCCTCGGGGTCGGGGTTGTGCAGCAGGCCCTTGTAGCCAGTACCCTTGGTGCGCGGCTTGTTGGTATAGACGCGCGGAATGATGATGAGTTTGTCCTTGACCTCTTCGGCGACCTTGGCCAGTCGGCTCATGTACTCAAGCACCGAGTCCTCGCGGTCGGCAGAGCACGGGCCGATGATGAGCACCTTGCGCGCGTCCTCGCCGGTAAAGACCTTGGCGACCTCGGCGTCGAATGCCTGTTTTTTGGCGGTAAGATCGGCGGAAAGCGGCATTTCCTCGCGGATTTCCATGGGGATCGGCAACCTGCGCTTGAATTCCATGGCCATACGGGGCCTCCTCAATCAAATAAGACAAAGTGTGCATTGTCGAATGCTCGGCATTATCCGCTGTCGCACGCTAAAGTGCAAGCCCTCGTCACCCCAAAACCTGCCAAAAAGGGACAGGTTTATTTTGGCAGGTTTTATCTGGGCAAACGTTGGCTGGCCCTGGAATGGAATGATGCCACGCGGCTTGGAAGAGGCCGTCGATTTGGTCCCAGGGGAGGCGGTTTGAGGGTCGCAGAACAAAAAACGGGGCACAGGTTGTCCTGCGCCCCCGTTTTCGGGTGTTATCCGTTCCCTGCGGCAGAATTTACGCCGCTTCGTCGAACTGCGAGTTGTACAGGTCGGCGTAGAAGCCGCCTTGGGCGAGCAGCTCGTCGTGCGTGCCCTTCTCGACGATGTCGCCGTCGCGAATTACCAAGATCACGTCGGCGTTGCGGATCGTGGACAGGCGGTGTGCGATAACAAAGCTGGTGCGGCCCTGCATCAGCGCATCCGTGGCGCGCTGAATAAGCTCCTCGGTGCGGGTATCGACGTTGGATGTCGCCTCGTCCAAAATCAGCGCCGGGCGGTCGGCCAAAATGGCGCGGGCAATGGTCACGAGCTGGCGTTGGCCCTGCGAAAGGTTGGTGCCTTTCTCGTTGATCATAAAGTTGTAACCGCCGGCGAGCGTATGGATAAAGTGGTCGCAGCGTGCAGCGCGTGCAGCGGCCTCGACCTCGGCATCGCTTGCATCGGGGCGTCCGTAACGGATGTTCTCGCGGATGGTGCCGTTAAACAGCCACGTATCCTGCAGCACCATGGCAAACTCGCCGCGCAGTGCCGCGCGGTCCCAATCGCGTACGTCGACGCCATCGACGCGCAGCGAGCCGCCGTCCACGTCGTAGAAGCGCTGAAGCAGCTTAATGAGCGTGGTCTTGCCCGCGCCGGTGGGACCGACGATGGCGATGGTCTGGCCGGGCTGTGCCTCGCAGCTAAAGTTGTGGATGATGGTCTTGTCGGGCGTGTAGCCAAACTTGACGTGGTCAAACTCCACATGGCCAGGGCGCTTTTCGGGAATCTGCGCGTCGGCCTTCTGCTCCTCCTCGGGCGCGGCCAGGAACTCAAAGACGCGCTCGGTGGCAGCGGCCATAGACTGCATCGTGTTGCTCACGTTGCCCAGCTGCTGCACGGGTTGCGTAAAGTTGCGAACGTACTGGATAAAGCTCTGGATGTCGCCGGGCGTGGCATTGCCGGTCAGCGCGAGCTGTGCGCCCACCACGACGACGCCCACGTAGCCCATGTTGCCCACCAAGCTCATAAGCGGCATCATCAGGCCCGACAGGAACTGCGAGCGCCAGCCACTAATAAAGAGGCGGTCGTTTTGACGGTCGAACTCTTCGATTGAGGCCTCGGCGCGGTCGAACACCTGAATGACGTTCTGGCCGGCAAAGTCCTCCTCGATAATGCCGTTGACGGTGCCCAGGACCTGCTGCTGCTCGCGGAAGTACGGCTGCGAGAAATGAATCATCACGGTCAGGATAATCGCGGCGGCCGGCAGTGTGAGCACGGTGACGCCGGTAAGCGGCAGGCTGATCGACAGCATCATGACGAGCACGCCGACAATCTGCGTCACCGACGTGATGAGCTGCGTCACGCTCTGGTTGAGCGACTGACCCAGCGTATCGACGTCGTTGGTGATGCGGCTGAGCACATCGCCCTTGCTGTGTCCGTTAAAGTAGCTCATCGGCACGACGGCAATCTTGGCGGCGATCTCCTTGCGCATGCGGTAGCAAATCTTTTGCGTGACGCCGGTCATGAGCCAGCCCTGGATGAGGCTGCAAACAGAGCTTGCCAGATACAGGCAGAGCAAAAAGCCGAGCGTCTTGGCGATCCAGGCAAAGTCGACATCGCCGGTACCGTTGACCTTGGCGACCAGGCCTTCGAACAGCTTGGTCGTAACCTGGCCGAGCACCTTGGGTCCCACAATGTTAAAGACGACCGAGCACACGGCAAAGGCGACGGCGGCAAGCACGGCAACCTTGTGTTGACCGATATAGCCGAGCAACTGCCGCATGGCGCCCTTAAAGTCCTTGGCCTTCTCGCCGCGGCCCATGCCACCCATGCGGCCCATGGGACCGCGCTGGCGGGTGGGCTTGGGAATCTGAGTCTTGGTCTCGTCTGCCATTAGTGCTCGCCTCCCTCCATAACGGCTGCAATTTCTTCTTGAGTGAGCCCCAGCTCCTCGGCGGAAAGCTGCGACTGTGCGATCTCCAGGTACGCCGGGCAGCTGTGCAGCAGCTCCTCGTGCGTACCAGTGCCCACCACGTGGCCGTCGTCGAGCACGATGATCTGGTCGGCGTGCATGATGGTCGCGATGCGCTGGGCTACGACAACGAGCGCGGCGTCGGTAACGTTTTTGGCAAGCTCTTCGCGCAGGCGCGCGTCGGTCTTGTAGTCGAGGGCGCTAAACGAGTCATCGAACACCAGGACCTCGGGCTTTTTTGCCAACGCGCGGGCGATGGCCAGACGCTGGCGCTGACCGCCCGAGACATTGGAGCCGCCCTGGCTGATGGGGGAGTCGTAGCCGCCCTCGCGCTCGGCGATAAAGTCCTCGGCTTGGGCGATGCGCGCGGCCTCGTGCATGTTCTCGTCGCTTACCATGTCGCCGGCAAACTTAAGGTTGCTCTCCACGGTGCCCGAGAACAGACGCCCCTGCTGCGGGATGTAACCAATGCGGCGGCGAAGCTCGGAAAGGGTCATATCGCGCACGTCGATACCGTCGAGCGAAATGCTGCCGCCCGTGACGTCGTATAAGCGCGGAATCAGCTGTACGAGCGTGGACTTGCCCGAGCCCGTGGAACCAATGATGCCGAGCATCTGACCGGCATGCGTGGTGAAGTTCACGCCGCTAATGACGTCGGCGCGGGCATCGGGATACTGGAAGCTCACGTCGCGGAAGGTGAGCTCACCGCGCGGTGCGCTGGCCGCGGGCAGTTTGGGCGAGGCGGGGTCGTTGATGCTCGTGGGGCAGGTGATGACCTCTTCCACGCGCTCGGCTGCGACCTCGGCGCGGGGCAGGATGACCGAAACCATGGTGAGGATCATAAACGCCATGACGATCTGCATGGTGTAGGAGATAAACGCCATCATGTTGCCGACCTGCATCACGCCATCGGACACGCCCTGCGCGCCAAACCAGACGATAAGCACGGTGATGCAGTTCATGACGAGCATCATGAGCGGCATCATAAAGCTCATGGCACGATTGGTGTAGAGCTGCGTGGTCATTAGGTCGAGCGAAGCCTTGTCAAAACGCTCGAGCTCATGCTCCTCGCGGTTGAACGAGCGGATGGGCATAAGGCCGTCGAGCAGCTCGCGGGCGGTGAGGTTCACGCGGTCCACAAAGCTCTGCATCTTTTTGAACTTGGGCATGGTGAGGCCCATAAGCACGCCGACGACGGCCGAGACCGCGATGATGGCCACAGCGATGGTCCATTCCAGGCCGGTGTGGTTGGCCAGGACGCGCATGACGGCGACGATGCCCATGACGGGGGCCATCAGGCACATGCGGATAAACAGGGTTGAGGCCATCTGAATCTGCTGAATGTCGTTGGTGCAGCGGGTGATGAGCGAGGCCTGGCTAAACTTGCCCACCTCGGCCGGCGAGAAGTGCATAACCTTGTTGAAGGTCTCGCGGCGCAGGTCGCGTGCGATGGAACAGGCGGTGCGCGAGGCCACGGCGCCGGTCAGGATGGTGGCGATGAGCGAGATCAGGCACAGACCAAACATCGTGGTTGCCATGCGGCCCAGATAGGCGTTCTGCACGTCGGCGGGGTCGATGCCCTGCGCCTTGTACTCGTTTTGTACATAGCTCACGGCGCGTTGGGTCACGATGGAACCCGACATGGAGCCCATTTTGTCCGCCATATCGTTGGCACCCTCGACGAGCTTGCCCTGGTCGATTAGGCCGCCTTCAACGCCTAGGCGCAGGCTCTTCATGGTGATCTTACCGCCGTCGGTATCAATCTGCTTTTGCATGTTCTGCGCCGCCGCGGCCTTCTGCTGCATCTCGGCGAGCTGCTCGGGCGTCATTGCCGCCATCTGCTCGGGGGTGGGCATGGCCTGGGCGGCGTTGTTGTTATTCTCGCTGGACGAACCCATCATGTCATCCATGGAGTTGGCGTCAATGCCCTGGTTGAACGAAAGGACGACGGTCTCGGGCAGGCTCACGATGTCGGCAATCTTGCCGCCGTCGGCGCGCTCTTCCTCGGTGCCCTTGTACGTTCGAATGCCGTTATTATCCGCCTTGCTAAACACGGCCTCCACAGCTTTGGCGTCCTTATCGCTCATAAAGAGTTCGAGGTCGTCGAGCGATTCGGTGCGAATGGTGTCAGGTACGGGCGAGGCGATACCGCCTTGCTGCACGCCCACGTCGACGATGTCGCTCATATACGTAGGCAGCGCCAGATCGGCGTTGCAGCTGATTACGATAAGTACGATAGCTGCGAACAGTGCCAGGACATGCTTTTTAAAGAGCTTGAGAATCCTCACTCGGCATCTCTCCTTTCTTGATTGCGGTCGATAATTTCGTTGGCACGCCTAAGAAGGCGCACCATCTCTTGGGTATCTGTTTCGCCGAGCTGCTCGAGGAAGGCCGCGGTGCGGTCCTCGAATTCCCGATGCTTGATTTCGAGATCATGGAATCCCTTGTCGGTCACCGTGACGTGTACGCGACGACGGTCGGTCTTTGAGTGCTCGCGCTCGACCCAGCCTTTGGCTTCGAGAGCGCGCAGGATATTGGCGATGCGGGCGCTCGAGACCCAGGCACGATCGGCGAGTTCGCTTGGCGTGAGCGAACCGCCAGCGAGCATGAGGGCGCGCATGACGGCCATCTCACCACTGAGGGCTTTGTCCGCAAAGCGCGAAATGCGCTGATGCATACTGCCGAACTCGGTAAGGAGCTGACGCCCAAGTTCACGGAAATCGGTATCTTTCACCGAAAACCCCTAACACTAGAAACTATTTTTGGTAGAAGATGATACCCCCATATGCGGGCCTCATGCAGTGGGCAATATTAAGAACGCATAAAGACTTAAAATAATTCAATTGCTGAAGCGTTTCAAAGAACTATCATGCCCGCGGTTAGGCGAGGGGTTGTCACCACCATGACGACTGGGACTTATTTATCGCCATGTGCGATGCTCCAACTTCCCGCAAGGAGACATCTGAATCAAGGGGGTTGGAGTCATGGCATTTGACTTCACGGGTAAAACCGCGATCGTTACCGGTGGCACTCAGGGCATTGGCCTCGAGATTGCCAAGGGTATCGTTGCGGGCGGCGGACACGTCGCGCTCATCGCAAGGAACGCTGCTAAGGGCGAGGCGGCTGTGGCCGAGCTTGGCGAGGGCAACAAGTTCTATCAGCTCGATGTCGCCGATGCGCCCAAGGCGCGCGAGACCGTCGAGCAGATTTTTACGGACCTGCCGCAAACCAACATCCTGATCAACTGCGCCGGTGTCATCAGCACCAAGAAGTTTGACGAGATCGACGACACCGAGTGGCGTCGCACCATCGACATCAACCTCAACGGCACCTTTACCATGATGAATGCCGTGTACCCGCACTTTAAGGCGGCACATGCCGGCACTATCGTCAACGTGAGCTCCGTTGCTGGCAAGATCGGCGGCGGCCTGCTCGGCACCGCGGCCTACGCGAGCTCCAAGGCCGGTGTCAACGGCCTTACCAAGGCGGTCGCCAAGGAGGGCGGTAAGTTCGGCATCCGCTGCAACGCTGTGTGCCCGTCGCTCACGCTTACCGACATGACGTCGATCCTTTCTGACGAGAACTCTCAGCGCATCATCAACGGTATTCCTCTGGGCCGCGCCGCCCAGGCCAGCGAGCCTGCGCAGATGGTGCTGTTCTTCGCTTCCGACCTCGCCAGCTTCGTGAACGGCGAGATCGGTGACTGCGACGGCGGCATCGTCCTGGACGGGTAATACCCCGCGGTAATCGTTTGGCGGCGACCCTGGCGAATCGGGGTTGTCGCCTTCTTTCTGACATAGGCGCGTGCGGCTACGATTCGCATGCATCCAAAGGAGATATATATGAGTGAATCGACTGCGGTGGAGGCGCCGGCTGCAAAGGAGCCGTTCTTTAAGATGTCGTCCATCCCGGGCGCCAATATTTTGGTGCCGCTTTTGCTGGGCTGCTTGCTCAACACGCTATTCCCCGACCTGTTCAAAACGCTCGGCAGCTTTACGCTTGGCATGACCCAGCAGGGTGCAAGCCCACTCGTGGGCGCTTTTTTGCTCATCGTCGGTACGACGATTTCGTTTAAAAGTGCGCCTGCCGCCGCTGCACGCGGCGCCATCATCATCGCTGTCAAGCAGATCGTGGTCGTTGCCGTGTCGCTGCTCATCCTTTATGTATTCAACGACAACCTGTTTGGCATCTCTGCCATGGTGATGCTGGCGGCTTGCACCGGCGCCAACAACGCTATGTACGCTGGTCTGATGGGCACCATGGGCAACGAGGCCGAACGTGGCGCCGTCGCCATCACCACACTCGTTGTCGGCCCTCCGGTCACAATGATCGTGCTCGGCGCTGCTGGCCAGGCTCCGATCGGCTGGTCGCTCGTGGGCGCCATCCTGCCGATCGTCGTCGGCATTATTCTGGGTAACCTCTTCCCGAGCTTTAAGAAGATGATGGCTCCGGCACTTTCCGCCATCATCGTGCTCGTCTTCTTTGCCATGGGCTCGACCATGACCTTTGGCCAGCTCATCAACGGCGGTCTTCCCGGCATCCTGCTCGGCGTGATCTGCTCGGTGGTCTTTGCAATTCCCGTCATCGCGGTCGATAAGTTCACGGGCGGTACGGGTGTCGCAGGTGCGGCCATTTCGAGCTGCGCCGGAGCCAATGTGGCCACGCCTGCCGCCATGGCAAGCGTCAACGAGGCCATGTACGGTGGCGCCGTGCTCGCGACGGCTACGGCGCAGGTTGCAGCGTGCGCCATCGTGACGGCCATTTTGACCCCGCTGGTCACCAGCTGGTGCTACAAGCATTTTGAGGGCCAGGGTCACGGCGACAGCAAAAAGGCCGCGGCCGACAAGGTCGCCGCAGCCGCTTAATGCCAAGCGGCAATCAAAGCTAAATAACTAGCCACGCCACAGGGCGGCCCCGGGGGAAATCCCGTGGCCGCCCTGCAGTTTCTGTGGGTCTCTGGGGCACTTTACCCTGCTAAAGCTGGCATAACAGCTAGAGTGAACGTCGTACAAAGGCAAGGAAAAATACCAAACAAATCGGTGAACGGTAGTTGTTCGCGCTCGCATTTCCTGCGGATTTGTTAAAAACGCCCTAATGGTATAAAAAAAGAAACATATAACAGCCCTGATGAAGGGGGTGGCTATGTTATCCTTCTCAAACGGGTGAAATCTTGGGTTTTGGGTTGCAGTTCCAAGGTGGACAAACGTTTTTCCCTGTGCTAACGCGCGATGGAAGGCGAATGAAGCCGGTCATGCAACCCGAACATTCAAGAATTCAATAAGCAGCGGTGTGAGAGAGCGCCGCATTATACGTAACTAGGAGCGTGGTTACACAATGCAGGAGGCATGGGAAGGCTTCAAGGAAGGCATCTGGACGGGAGAGGTTGACGTCCGAGACTTCATCCAGAAGAACTACACCCCCTACGAGGGCGACGAATCGTTCCTCGCCGGTCCGACCGAGCGTACCAAGGAGCTGTGGGGCGAGGTTCTCGACCTGCTGCTCAAGGAGCGCGAGCAGGGCGGCGTCCTCGATATGGATACCAAGACTGTCACGGGTATCGTGAGCCACCCCGCTGGCTACATCGATAACGCCCACCGCGAGAAGGAGACCATCGTCGGTCTTCAGACTGACAAGCCGCTCAAGCGCGCTCTGCACGTCAACGGTGGTATCCGCATCGCTTGCCAGGCTGCCGGCCAGCACGGCTACAAGATCGACGAGAACGTTGTCGAGCGCTACACCTTCGAGCGCAAGACCCACAACGCCGGCGTCTTCGATGTCTACACCCCCGAGATGCGTGCTTGCCGCTCGGCTCACATTATCACCGGTCTGCCCGATGGCTATGGCCGCGGCCGCATCATCGGCGACTACCGTCGTGTCGCCCTGTACGGCGTCGACTACCTGATCAAGGATAAGGAGGCCCAGAAGGCTTCCACCCCGACGGTCATGACCGCCGATAACATCCGCGATCGCGAGGAGCTGCAGGAGCAGATCCGCGCCCTCGGCGAGCTCAAGATGATGGCCGAGACCTATGGTTTCGATATTTCCAAACCTGCTACCAACACGCAGGAGGCCATCCAGTGGATGTACTTCGCCTACCTCGCTGCCGTCAAGGAGCAGAACGGCGCCGCTATGTCCATCGGCCGTACCTCTACGTTCATCGACATCTACGCTGAGCGCGACCTTGCCAACGGTACCTTTACCGAGGAGCAGATCCAGGAGTTCGTGGATCACTTCATCATGAAGCTCCGCATGGTCAAGTTTGCCCGTACCCCCGAGTACCAGGCCCTGTTTACCGGCGATCCGCAGTGGGTCACCGAGTCCATCGGCGGCATGGGTGTTGACGGCCGTACGCTCGTTACCAAGATGAGCTTCCGCTACCTGCACACGCTCGAGAACATGGGCACCAGCCCCGAGCCCAACATGACCGTTCTGTGGTCGACCCGTCTTCCCGAGAACTTCAAGAAGTTCTGCGCCAAGACTTCTGTCGCCAGTTCCTCGGTCCAGTACGAGAACGACGACCTCATGCGCGTTTACCACGGCGACGACTACGGCATCGCCTGCTGCGTGTCCTCCATGCGCATTGGCAAGGAGATGCAGTTCTTCGGCGCTCGTGCCAACCTGGCCAAGTGCCTGCTGTACGCACTCAACGGCGGTGTTGACGAGGTCTCCAAGAAGCAGGTCGGCCCCAAGTATCGCGCCGTCGAGGGCGACACGCTCGATTACGATGACGTTATGGCCAAGTACAACGACATGATGAAGTGGCTCGCTGGCGTGTACGTCAACTCGCTGAACATCATTCACTACATGCACGACAAGTATTGCTACGAGCGCATCCAGATGGCTCTGCACGACAAGCACGTGCACCGCTGGTTCGCTACGGGCATCGCTGGCCTTTCCGTCGTGGCTGACTCCCTGTCCGCCATCAAGTACGCCAAGGTTCACCCCGTCCGTGACGAGAACGGCATCATCGTCGACTTCGAGACCGAGGGCGAGTTCCCCAAGTACGGTAACGACGACGACCGCGTCGACCAGATCGCTCACGACGTTGTGCACCAGTTCATGGAGTACATCCGCATGAACGACACCTACCGCAACTCCGTGCCTACGACCTCGGTTCTGACCATTACCTCCAACGTCGTGTACGGTAAGAAGACCGGCTCCACGCCCGATGGCCGCAAGGCTGGCCAGCCGTTCGCCCCGGGTGCTAACCCCATGCACAAGCGCGATAGCCACGGCGCCATCGCTTCGCTGTCTTCGGTTTCCAAGCTCCCGTTCCGCGATGCCCAGGACGGCATCTCCAACACCTTCTCCATCATCCCGGGCGCGCTCGGCAAGGAGGACCAAGTGTTCTTTGGTGATATCGACCTTGATCAGCTGGGCGAGTAACTATTGTTAGTGCTATACTAACAATAACGATTACTGATTAGTGCGCCGGTTTCGGCCGGCGCCTATCGATCGAAGGAGACACATTATGAAGGTTTCTGAAGTTTCCGAGACTCAGGCCGACAACCTGGTCCACATGCTCGACGCTTACGCCGAGAAGGGTGGCCACCACCTGAACATCAACGTCTTCAACCGTGAGACGCTGCTCGACGCTCAGGCTCACCCCGAGAAGTACCCGCAGCTGACCATCCGCGTTTCCGGCTATGCCGTGAACTTCCACACGCTCACCAAGGAGCAGCAGGACGAGGTCATTTCGCGTACCTTCCACAACAAGTTCTAAAGGGACTCAACTCCCACCGGAGACCCGGTAAGGCCTACGCACTTTGCCTCTCAAACGTCCTCGCCGCTTCGCGGCTGCGGAATGTTTGCGAGGCAAAGTGCTCCCGGCCTTGCCGGGTCTCCTGCGTTATCGCACTTTAGGGAACCACGCTAAATTAAATTGGTGTCCTCGGACATGCAAGAAGCCCTCGCTGCGCACTTCGTGCGGCGAGGGCTTCTTGCGTCCTGCGGAATGTTTTGGGAGGTAGCCCAAACAGCCCCGGCGGGGTCCTGTGTAGTCACCCTTTAGGCGGAACTCTCCTAATGGACTGAGCGTTCTGGATACTTACTTGCTACCGTTTATCGCGTATAGCTACCGTTTGCGGAGTAAGTAACACTTAGTAATAAACCGTGTAAAATCTCAGTTAAGAACGGAGTTTTCCAGGGAGACGCTGTCCTTTGTTTTGTGCAAGGGACGGCGTCTCTTTGGCGCTTGGAGGCCGTTCTGTAGCAGGACGGTGGACGTGCGTCACATATTAAAAAGTCAACGTCGAGATGGGTCGTGATAAGAATGGGCAAGTACGTAATCGTGGTTGAATCTGGTTCGGATGTGACGCCAGAGCTCTGCGAACGCTACGGCATCGTGCGTGTGCCCATGCATGTCACGATTGGTGACGAGACCGTCGAGGACGGCTCGATCGATCCGCTCGAGATCTATTCGCGCTGCAACGAGTTTGGCGTGATGCCCAAGACCAGCGGCTGCGCGCCGGCAGATTTCTCTCGCGTGTACGACCGCATTCACGCCGAGCAGCCCGACGCAACCATTTTGCATCTTGCGTATTCCGAGGCCACGACCTGTTCGCATCAGTCCTCGAAGATCGCGGCAGAGGGGCGCGACTACGTGTTCTCCATGGACACGCGTTTTGTCTCGGTGGGCCAGTCGCTTGTTGTCGTCGAGACCGCCAAATACATCGAGGCTCATCCCGATGCCACCGTCGACGAGATCTTCGCCTTCGCGAGCTCCGTTATGGACCGCGTGTTGCTGGGCTTTGTTCCTACCGACCTTGCCTTCCTTAAGGCGGGCGGTCGCTTGTCCAACGTCGCGTTCCTAGGCGCCCATCTGCTCAAGATTAAGCCCTGCATTGAGGTAACGGGCGGCAAGTTCGTGGCGACTAAGAAGTTCCGCGGCTCTATGCTCAAGTGCGCCCGCGCTTTTATTGACCACATGGTTGCGAAGGGCGAAATTGACTACTCGCACATTGGCCTGGCGTATTCGGTAGGCCTTTCCGAGGAGCTGCGCGACGACATGGAAGTCTATGCGCACGACCTGGGCTTTAGGGACGTTACCTGGACTCAGGTCGGCGGCGTCATCTCGAGCCATTGCGGCCCGACCGCCTTCGGCGCGGTGCTCACGCTCAAGGCGTAACGCCTGGCGTCTATCGATTTCTATTGCCTCGGCGGCGGGCGGGTTGCGACAACCTTCCCGCCGCTTTTGCATGGGGCCAAATAGGACAATCCAATTGACCGCTAAACCGTTTCGCCATCAAGCATATAGGCTAGAATGACTCTGGCATTTATGTAGCTAAAACCAATGAGAGGCAAGGTAGCGGGAATGGCTGAGATGAAGCTCGAGGGTATGGACGCTCGTCCTGAGGACTCCGCGTTTGCCCTGGGCCGCGTGCATTCGATCGAGACGATGGGAACGGTCGATGGACCCGGCATCCGCTTTGTGGTGTTTGTTCAGGGCTGCCCCATGCGCTGTGCGTATTGCCACAACCCCGATACCTGGTCGGTTAACGGCGGCACCATGGTGACCGTCGAGCACCTGATAGACGAGTTCCAGAGCAACCATGAGTTTTACCGCAGCGGTGGTATTACGGTATCCGGCGGCGAGCCGCTCCTGCAGCCTGAGTTCTTGGCCGACCTGTTCCGCGCAATGCACAACAACCCCGACGGTCGCGTACATACCTGCTTGGATAGTTGCGGCTATGCGTTCGACCCCGCGCATCCCGAGAAGTTCGATGCCGTACTCAACGAGACCGATATGGTGCTGCTCGACATTAAACATGCCGATCCCGTCGAGCATAAAAAGCTGACCGGTTGCGATCCTGCGCGCATCCTGGCGTTTGGCGATGAGCTGGCGCGTCGCAGGATCAAGGTCGTTATCCGTCACGTGGTAGTACCGGGCATTACCGACACGGCAGAGGAGTGCGAGGCGCTCGGTCGTCTGATTGCCCCGTGGCATAACGTGGTGGGCCTGGAAATGCTGCCGTATCACACGATGGGCGTCGTCAAGTATGAGCAGCTGGGGATTCCCTATAAGCTCGAGGGCGTTCCGCAGATGGATGCCGCGCGCATGCCCGAGCTGCGCAACGCCGTCATGACGGGCATGAAAAAGCGCCGCGCGGAACTCAAAAACGCTATCGGCTAGGGGTAGCTCATTTGGGGCCGGTAGGGTGGAGAAGTAGCTAAAAGAGCCCCGTCCTAAAAAGACTGCTCTCTGGGTTGCGGTGAGATGCGCAACAGAATCGTGCCATTTGGATAAATACGCTTGTGGTTTCTTTAAAGACACCTTAAACGCTTCTGAATATCTTTGGAAAGAAATGCCTGCTCGGTATTATGCTGCTCGTATATGAACGGGAGCAATCAGGAGACCACGTGCGAAACAACGCATCGCGGGACGAGCATGTGCCGCAGCATAGCAGCAGATATGAGACGAAGGGCACGTCTTCGCGTGGCCTTGCCGACGCTCGCATCCGCGTGACGAAGATTGCCGCCATGGGGATGCTAACGTTGGCGGTTATTATCCTCGGAATTACCGCTAAAACCTACGCGTCGGAGCGAATGGCACACTCAGATGCGTCAACGGTACAGACGCAAAACAAAAAGGTCTCTAAATCTAAAGCCACCGCAAGTCAAACCCTGTCGACAGCGAGCCTCAAGACGAGGCTTTCGAAGGCGGACTTTAACGATATTCCCTCAGGCGATACCGTGCAGACCTTCTCACTGGTTGATGACCAGATCCCCGTCCTTGAGGATGAGAGCCTCGCCGCGCTCCAAGATACCCTTGATCAGGCCCAGGAATTGGGCGACGTGGGTGTGGTGTTTTACGATCTGTCGAGCGGCAAGAGCGTGACGTATAACGCGGACGCCGAGGTGTACGGTGCGAGCAGCTACAAGGCGCTCTATGTACTCTACGTCTGCGAGTTACTGGTCGAGACAGGGCAAGTATCGCTCGATGATACTCTGGGCACCTATGGCGGCTACAGTATGGGCTGGCTGACGGTTCGCGACCTGATCGAGACCTCGGTCGTCAACTCGGATAACGACTCGTTTATCGCGTTGCGTGCAACGTTTGATCAAGATGGCTACGAGGATTGGATTGCCGCACTCGGCGTCGAAGACGAGGTCGCGCTCGATCCAATGAGCGATTTCCCAACCTACTGCCCGCGCACCTCGGCCAAGTTGTGGCGCGAGATGAGCGAGTATTTGAGCCGCGAGAGCGAGACGTCGCAATGGCTGTCGGGCCTTCTGGCCTCTACGACCCGGTCCTTTATCCGTGACGGCATTGCGGACGACCATGTCATGGTGCGTAACAAGGCCGGTTGGATCAGCGAGGCAGGTTGCAATGCGACGTGCGATGCTGGCCTCATCGATGTCGATGGCGACACCTACATTATGAGCATCATGTCATCGATGCCGTGGAGTGACCGTTCGAGTGAGGCCGTGGCCGCCATCGCCAAGGCGCTCTACGATACCCGCGCTGCGTTGGCCTAACGGCTTCGTATTGCGCGGTTGAGTCAAAATGCTGGTACCATACCGTGGATAAACAGTTTTCACAGGTTTGGGGGATGGTATGCCTACCATCGCAATCATCGGTGCACTCGAAAAAGAGGTTGCGCAGATTAAAGAAGAACTGAACGGCGCCCATGTGTCGCAAGAGGCAGGCTTGAGCGTTGTAAGCGGCGAGCTCAACGGTCTGTCAGTGGTCGCCACGACCGCTGGCATGGGAACCGTAAACGCCGCTGGTGCAACACAGCATCTCATCAGCAAATATGCTCCGCAGGCCGTTGTGTTTTCGGGCATTGCGGGTGGCTTAAACTCCAAACTCCATATCAATGACGTGGTTATTGGCAAGTGTCTGCGCTATCTGGATACCGACACGGCGCTCATCGCCGAGTCGGCGCCGGAGCTTGAGGAGTTTGCCTCGACACCGGCTCTGGTTGACATCGCCACCACCGTGCTTGCCGAACATGGGTTTATCGATGCTGACGCTTCCGATTCCGCTGCGGAGAAGGACCCTAAGCAGTTCCTGGTTGGCACTATCGCTACAGGTGACCGCTTTGTAACGGGCGACGCTATGCGCACCGCCGCCATCGACGCGACGCATGCCGATTGCGTTGAGATGGAAGGTGCTGCGATTGCCCATATTGCAGCCAAGAACGGTGTCGATTGTCTGGTGCTGCGTGCTATCAGCGATAATTGTGACGAGGCATATGACGCGTTTTGCGAGCGAGAGTTCGATTTGGACGAGTACGCCCGCACCGCGAGCGGCATCACACTCGATATCGTCCGCTGCATCGCCGCTGCGTAATCGTGCATCCCTATTGTAAGAACCTACGACCAAGGAGTATCCATGGCCGATTCCATTAACTACCAGCTTGCCAAGTTCGTCGCCAGCTACGGCAAGGTTTCGCAGATCCCCGAGTCCACCTGTCCCGAGGTGAGCTTTGTGGGCCGCTCCAATGTGGGCAAGTCGTCCATCATGAACAAGCTCTTTGGCCGCAAGAACCTGGTCAAGGTTTCGAGCACGCCGGGCAAGACGAGCAATATCAATTTCTTCGAGGCCGACGACGTGCACTTTGTGGACCTGCCGGGCTACGGTTTCGCCCGTCGTTCCAAGGCCGAGCGCGACCGCTGGGCCGAGCTCATCGGCGACTTCTTCGACTCCGAGCGCAGCTTTAACCTGGTTGTGTCGCTGGTGGACATTCGCCATGACCCCAGCAAGCTCGACCATGACATGATCGACTACCTGCAGGGCAACGAGTTCAACTTTATCGTCTGCCTCACCAAGGCCGACAAACTCAGCCGCACCCAGCAGGCACGCCAAGCGGCAGCCATCAAAAAGCAACTCAACGTCCCGGCCGAAAACGTAATCATCACAAGCTCCCAGACCGGCACCGGCATCGACGAGCTCAAGCGCCGCATTGCCGAGGCCTGCCTCTAGTAGGGGCTCTTGGCAGACAATAGTATTCATCCATCTATATCACCCCAGTGATAGTTGTTGGTACACTATCACTGGGGTGATATTTTTGTTCGGAGGTCGATATGGAGCTTTGGCACGGGTCGGAGGTTGTTGTCGAACGTCCGTCGTTGGATAAATGCAGACAATTCAATGACTATGGGCGCGGGTTTTATTGCACGTCACATGAGGAAATGGCGATGGAATGGGCATGCCGGACCGAGTCTGATGGCGTTGCCAATCGATATGAGCTTGATTTAGATGGCCTTTCGGTCTTGGATTTGGAGTCTGGGGAGTTTTCAATCCTCAATTGGCTTGCAATTCTGGCGAATAACAGAGAGTTCAATGTTTCGACGCCATTGGCGCGTGAAGGGCTTCGCTATCTACTTGATAACTGCTTAATTGATACATCTCCTTATGACGTTATTCGAGGCTATCGTGCTGACGACTCCTATTTTTCGTTTGCAAGACAGTTTGTCAGCGGCATGATATCGCTCAGACAGCTGCAACGTATCATGTGCTTGGGTGATTTGGGTATCCAATATGCCCTTATGAGCGAGCGCGCATTTTCGATGATTAGATTCTGCGATTGGAAGCGGGCTTCGGGGTCTGAGTTTTATCCCAAGCGTTTTGAGCGAGAGCAGAATGCTCGACGCAAATACTTGGATACGGTCAATGGGTTCGATTCCGAAGGTATCGACATTAGGGATTTAATGGCAGGGAGGGTTGATTTAAATGATCCAAGAGTTAACAGATCGTGGGCCGAGTAGGACATATCCCGTCTACTACCTCGAGGACGCAATGAACAACCTCGGCGACTGCTTCGACTATGCCGTCAATGACTATGGAGCAGAAGGATCTGAAGTTGCTGAACTCTTTTGCCTGAGCGGGGTTGCTCGCGAGTTTGAACGCGGCAACGCATGGGTAGTGTCGGGAAAATCGGGTGTTGAGCTGTTCGCGCTTATCGCTGAAAGGTCGGGCTATCAAAACAGGCCTATACCGGACTGCACCTATCGATTTGAGAAGACGCCGGAATATTGGGCGGGCTGGATGCTGGCATACCTGCAGTGGCGCCTAGGAGAGTCTTTCGAAGATTTGCTGCATGTCGTTCCATTTGATGTGCTGCGCAGTCTGTATTACCCCTGGCACGAAGCCTCGGAGGAACGAGTGGCTCGCCTCGTCTGCGATATGGCGAAAAAAGCGTCCAGGCAAACCAAACTTGCGTTAGCAAGAAAGAAGCTTAAGAAAACCCAACAAGACCTAGCATACGAATCGGGTGTGTCACTCCGCTCAATCCAAATGTACGAGCAGCGCCAGAGAAACATCAATGAAGCTTCGGTAACAAGCGTAAGAGCCATAGCAAAAGCCCTCCACTGCAACATCGAAGACCTCCTAGAACCAGTCTTCGAATACAAGGAACCCAGTGCGGCGTAAACCAAGCACACAGTCGAAGCCTGTTGCTGGTAAGTGCTCCTACCCAGCAAGAGCTCCTACCAATAAAAGGCCATAATTTCAGCCGGGCGCCCCTCCAAAGCGTGGGTCCCTATAGACATCGCTAGCCACGTTGCCATAGGGCCACCCGGGGGCATCCCCTTAAAAACATTCCGCAGCACGAGGCCCGCTTATCCGCAGCTCCGAAGGAGCGCAATATTAAATCAGCGAATGCGATTATCCTGTCGAGGTCGCGTAGGTCTCCTTGGGGCTTCCCCTGAAAACAATCCGCAGATCGAATTGCCCCGTCGCGCGAAGCGCACGACGGGGCAATTCATGATCGAGGACGTTTTCAGGGGAAGCCCCAAGGAGACCGGTGAGAGCAATGAGACAGGGCGCTACAGGTACTCGATTTGAGCGCCCTCGGTGTCGCACGTCAGAATATGCGTCTCACACTTGGGGAACTGCTCGCGCAGCTTGACCTGCAGGAATTTTGCCACGATAGTGTCGTCGGTCACAGCCATAAGGGTAGAGCCCGAACCGCTGATCCAGATGGTCTTGGCGCCGCCGTTAAGGCAGGTGTCGCGCACAGCGTTGTAGTCGGGAATCAGGCGACGACGATAGGGCTCCTGGATGCGGTCATCATTGGCGGCGGCAATCAGGTCGAGGTCGCCGGCCTCCAGGCCTCGCGTCATGCCGGCGATACGGCCCATTTGCCATACGGCGGTGGAGAGCGGAATTTCCTGCGGCACGACCTTGCGCGCCTCGCTCGTGTGAACCTCGTAGGGCGGAATCACGGTAATAAAACGCAAGCGATCGCTCACCTCGTAGCGCAGGCACTGGGGGAGCGAATCGGTCGGCGTAAAGGAGCAGACGGCGCCGCCCAGGATGGCGGGAGCGACGTTATCGGGATGGCCCTCGACCTCGGTGGCAATGCGGACGAGCTCAGCGCGGTCGACGGTGTGGCCTGTCAGTGCGGCGGCGGCCATAATGCCAGCGACGACGCAAGTGGAGCTGGAACCCAGGCCGCGAGCGACGGGTACATCGGTTTGAATGTCGATGGCGACGGGAAAAGCCGGCTCGCCCCATGCGGCCAGCGCATCGACAAAGCTGACGTAGACCAGGTTGTTCTCGTTTTGGAACTCCTCGGGGCAGCCCGTGATGGTGAGCTTGTCAGCGCGCTCGAAGGTGAAGTGCGAGTAGAGGCTGACGGCCATGCCGAGGGTGTCGTAGCCGATGCCTAGGTTGGCGCTGGTTGCTGGGACGGTGATCTTGATCATGTGGGTCCTCCTGGCGTGCCTGGCTGTTTAGTTTGCTGCTTGTGCAGGACTCGCGACGAACTAAACAGCCAGGCACGCTGTGCGCGTTCGTCATCATCCCGGGGGTTATCTGATAAAAGAAGGTGCGCCGGCTTTCGCCGGCGCTTAATAAGGGTTTTAGTTGGTAGCCATCTTTTTTGCTGCAGACTCGACGTAGCTTGCCATCTCATCGACGTCACAGACGTCTTCGAAGCGGACGGGTTTGGACTCGAGCTCGGCGAGCTGTGCCGGTGCGGCCGTATTGGTGGCCTGCTCGAGCACGCGCATGGCCTCAAAGTCGTCCTCGGGAACGTTGAGCCCCAGAGCATCGCAGCAGGCACGCGGGAACTTGTAGGGGCTGGCGGTCGAAAGCAGCACACGGGCCTTGGCGCCCTCGGCGGGAGCGACATTTTCAAAGACGTGATAGCCGCAAGCGGTGTGCGGGTCGATCACGTAGCCGTTCGCATCCCAGCAGCTCTTGATGGCAGCGAGGACCTCGTCCTCGCTGGCCCAGCCGCAGCCAAAGACGCTCTGAATCTTTGCCAGCAGGTCGGCGGGAACCTCATAGCGACCAGTCTTTGCCAGCTGCTCCATAAGGTTGGCAACAAGCTCGCAGTCGCCATCGGACAGGAAGTAGAGCATGCGTTCCAGGTTGGAGCTGATGAGGATGTCCATCGACGGCGAGATGGTCGTGAAGAACGGACGGTTGCGGTCGTAGACGCCGGTGGTCAGGAAGTCAGCCAGCACGTTGTTCTTGTCGCTCGCGACAATGAGCTTGGCGACGGGCAGACCCATGCGCTTGGCATAGTAGCCGGCCAGGATATCGCCAAAGTTGCCGGTCGGTACGCAGAACTCCACGGCGTCGCCGGCCTCGATGGCGCCGGCGCGCAACAGCTGCGCATAGGCGGCAAAGTAGTAGACGACCTGCGGCACCAGACGGCCGACGTTGATGGAGTTGGCACTCGAGAGCACCGTTCCGGCGGCCTCCAAGCGCTCGGCAAGCTCCTTATCGGCAAAGATGCGCTTGACGGCACTCTGGGCATCGTCGAAGTTGCCGCGAATGCCGCAGACGGCGACGTTATCGCCTTCCTGTGTGGACATCTGCAGATTCTGCACGCGGCTGACTTTGCCTTCGGGATAAAAGACGGTGATGCCCGTGCCCGGAGCGTCGGCAAAACCGGCGAGTGCGGCCTTGCCGGTGTCGCCCGACGTGGCGGTGACGATCATGATGCGCTCGGCGCCGCCGTCCTTGGCGGAAGTGCGGGCCATGAGGCGGGGGAGCATCTGCAGGGCGACGTCCTTAAAGGCACTCGTGGGGCCGCCAAAGAGCTCCATCACATAGGTCTGAGGGGCGTCAGCGCCCGGCGCAGCGTCGAGTTTGACGAGCGGCGTAACCTCTTCACTCGCGAACGTGCCGCGATATGCCTCATTCACACAGGCCGAAATTTCTTCGCCCGTGTAATCATTCAGTAACATTCCCAACACATCTTGAGCGATTTCAAAGTACGATTTATCTGCAAGCGAGCTGATATCGACCTGCTGGGTGCCGAGCTCGTCCGAGACAAACAAACCCCCGTCGGGAGCGATGCCGGTGCGGATTGCCACCTTACTTGAGCACGATAAAGTGCGTCCTCGTGTACTATGATAAGTTCCCATATAACACTGCTCCTCGGATGCCTTGGTCCCAATCGGTGAAACCATGGTATCAGAGCGTGCAAAATAGGTTCGCAGAGGCTTTTTAGAAAGGTAACCTCCAGCCCATGATTAAGATTGCCAAGTTTGGCGGCTCGTCGGTCGCCGACGCCGAACACTTTAAGAAGATCAAGGCCATCGTCGATGCCGACCCGGCCCGCCGTTTTGTGGTGGTTTCCGCCTGCGGTCGCCGCTTTAAGGGCGACACCAAGGTGACCGACCTGCTCTACCTGGTTAACGCGCACGTTAAGTATCACGTGTCGTGTGAGGAGCTGCTCGAGGACATTGGCCAGCGCTATTTTGATATCGCTGACGAGCTGGAGCTCACCTATCCCATCCGTGAGGAGTTCGCGGCCTTTGCCGAGCGCGCCCGCTCGGGCGGCTACTCCACCGAGGAGCTTGTGAGCCGCGGCGAGTACTTCACCGCTCGCCTGATGGCCGAGTACCTGGGCCTGCCGTTCCTGGACGCCGCGACGGTTGTGGCGTTCCATCACGACGGTACGCTCAGCATGAACCGCACCTCCGAGCTGGTGCAGGAGTACGGTCAGCAGGGCGGCTTTGTTATGCCCGGTTTCTATGGCGCGACGCGTGAGGGCCAGATTAAGCTGCTCGATCGTGGCGGCGGCGATATCTCGGGCTCGATCCTGGCCAAGTGTCTGGACGCCGACCTTTACGAGAACTGGACCGACGTCTCGGGCTTCTACTCTGCCGATCCGCGTATTGTTCCCGAGGCTCAGCCCATTGCGCGCGTTACCTACGAGGAGCTGCGCGAGCTTTCGTACATGGGCGCAAGCGTCCTGCACGAGGAGGCCGTGTTCCCCGTGCGCGAGGCGGGTATTCCGCTGGTCATCAAGAACACCAATGCGCCGCAGGACCCCGGCACCATCATTAGCGAGACGGCTGATGAGGGCGAGGCGGAGCCCATCATTACCGGCGTGACCGGCAAGCGCGGTTTTGTCGCCATCAACGTGGCCCGCGATCGCACCAAGCCCCGCGTCGGCTTTATGCGCCGTGCACTTTCGGTCTTCGAGCGCTATGACGTTTCCGTCGAGCACATGCCCACCGGCGTCGACCGCTTTGGCGCCGTGGTGCAGGAGCAGGATGTGCACGATTCGCTGTACTCGCTCGTGGGCGACATCCAGCAGGAGGTTGAGCCGCTCGAGATTGAGGTTGTCGAGGGCCTGGCGCTCATCGCGACTGTCGGTCGTAACCTGCGTGGCCGCGCAGGTATTTCCGGCCACCTGTTTGGCATGCTCGGCCAGGCTGGTGTGAGCGTGCGCATGATTTCGCAGAGCTGCGACGAGATCAACATCATTATCGGTGTCGAGGATAAGGACTTCGACCTGGCGATTCAGACCATTTACCGTGCCTTCTCCGACGAGAACGGCATTGTGAAGGTCTCCGATCTGGAGGCTCCTGCACCGATTGAACCCGCCCTGGCTGCCCTCCACAAATAGCGACCATCCCGGTAGATTTTTGGGATATGTCTAGAAATCTACCTTTTGGCGCACGAGTGGGTTTTGAGGCATGCTCCAAAAAATCTAGCGCGGGGCGTTTCGTTTCGGTTTCGTTTCGACGGGGTGGGTTTCGTGTCCGCCCCGTTCTTGTATACACTGGGCAAGAATATCCTGCCTGCTCGGCGTGCGGGCAAAAGCCACAACCTTTAAAGGGGGAAGCATGAAACAGTACACGGTTGCTATTTTGGGCGCGACGGGGGCCGTGGGCACCCAGATGCTCGAGTGCCTCAACGAGCAGGAGTTTCCGGTTGGCAAGCTCAAGCTGCTGGCGAGCGCGCGTTCTGCGGGCAAGACCGTCGAGTTCCGCGGCGAGCAGGTTGTTATTGAGGAGGCTTGCCCCGAGGCCTTTGAGGGCTGCGACATCGTACTCGGCGCTGCCGGCGACGATATCGCCAAGGAGCTGCTGCCCGAGGCCGTCAAGCGTGGCGCCGTCGTGGTCGACAACAGCCACGCCTTCCGTATGGATCCCGAGGTGCCGCTCGTCGTGCCCGAGATCAATGCCGACGACATCAAGTGGCATCACGGCCTTATCGCTAACCCTAACTGCGCAACCATCATCGGCCTGGTCCCCACCTGGCCGCTGCACAAGCTCGCCGGCGTGAAGCGCATGATCGTCTCGACGTACCAGGCGGCTTCGGGCGCTGGTGCTCCCGGTATGGCCGAGCTCGAGGCCCAGCTGGCCGCCCTGGGTCGTGGCGAGGAGATTCCCGAGCCGCGCGCATTTGCCGCCCAGTTGGCGAGCAACCTGATTCCGCAGATTGGCGGCGTCAAGGAGGAGGGCTTTACCTCCGAGGAGATGAAGTTGCAAAACGAGGGTCGCAAGATTATGCACCTGCCCGAGCTGCGCGTGAACTGCACCTGTGTGCGCGTGCCTGTGCTGCGCTCGCACTCCGAGAGCATTACGCTCGAGTTTGAGCGCGACATTACGGTCGAGGAGGCCCGTGCTGCGCTGGCTTCTGCCCCGGGTGTCAAGCTGGTCGACGACCTGGGTGCCGAGGATGCGCACGACCGATTCCCCATGCCGATGGACACCTCCGACCAGGACCTGATTTGGGTCGGTCGCGTGCGTCGCGACATCTCGAACCCCGAGGCCGCGCGTGGCATCACCTTCTGGTGCTGTGGCGACCAAATCCGCAAGGGCGCGGCAACCAACGCCGTCCAGATCGCCAAGCTGCTCTGCGAGTAGCGGTGGGACTGTCCGGCGGGGGCCGGGCTTAGCTTTCAGAACGTCCTCGACCATGTGCGGCGCCTTGTCCTGCTCCTTCGGAGCCGCGGAC